>JAZQWS010000146.1:0-15021 GCA_045632465.1 Eubacteriales bacterium | reverse complement strand
CGCCTACGTGAACGTCATCGTTTACCTGCACGGTAACGCCAATGCGATTGCATTTCCCGATGCAAAAGCTTCCCGTCAGCACCACCTCGTCCTCGATATGATTTTCGGCAATGGCACTCTCAAGGAGCGAAACGATTGCCTCCGATCCCTTCAGATGGCAGGAGGATCCGACACAAACCTGAACAATCAACATACGTCTTACACCTTTGCCAGAATTGCGTTAGCGAAAAATTCGTCTACCGTGGCAGGAGAAACAGAATGGAAGGCTTCGTCTACCTTCACGCAAACACCCTGCTGACAGTTGCCGAGGCAGAACGTGCCGCCAAGCTCAACCTTATCGCCAAGGTTATGCTCTGCGATCAGAGCCTGCAGTCTCTCAACAACAGGACGAGAGCCCTTAATGTGGCAGGAGCTTCCAATACATACCGTAACTTTCATAAAAAATTCCTCGCATATATATTTTTATTTTTATAAGCTAATCATTTTTCCGCCGTGCCTACGGGTGCTGCACACGCGTGTGAAAACGCACGTAATATAATATTGATAAAATTTTAACCAATATATTATAACATATTATTATAAGAAATTCAATAGAAAAGGTAAAAAAAGATGAAAAACTCGAAAAACGAGCGTTTTTGTCAAGTTCCGATGCGTTTTTTCAAAAATTCTATTGCAAAAGCCACAAAAACATGTTATCATTGTGTAAAATGGCGCTTTTCCGAAAAAAGAAGCCCGCGCTGCCGTTTCGGGAAGCTCCTTTTTCTCCAAATTACAGATATTTTTCCATGCGCATTTCATTCGTTTTTTGGAAAAAAGAATTTCTGAATTTTCAAAAACCCAAGAAAAATCAGAGTAAAATGCAAACCAATATTTGCAAAACGGAGGAAATTATGAAAAAATTCATAAAGTTTTCTATTAAAATTTCTTTTGCAATTCTTTTGATCGGAGGGATCATATTTATGATTGGCGGATGCACAAACCGAGCGGCTGATCCGTCCTTCGTTTTGGCGGAGGCACTTACGAAAAAGGAAATCTATTCCGATTCCCTTTATGCCGCGGGAATCCTTGCGCACACAGGAGAAACGGCATGCATTGAGGCGCAGGATCCGGAGCAAGCGGCCCGGCGCTCGATCGTTTTCCCCGTGGAATACGGCAAGAGCTACGAATTACATTTTAATTTTTCCAATGCCATGAAGCAACTGGCAATTCTCTCAACGGAAACCGATCCCCGCGCCCTTGCGATCGGGGAAAAGGCGGAGGCAACGCTGCTTCGCTCCACAAGCGGAAAGCCGACCGAAGCGGATCTTGGCGGATTTCTCTACACGCCGCGAAAAGAAAAAGAATTTCTCGTTGTCTTCATGGGAGCAACCGTTTCGATCCCCATCTCTATCACGGAGCACACGATCATCGCCGCAGAGGATACAAAAGGATCCTGGTACAAGCCTGAAAAAGCGGGGGATTTTCTCGGAAATGCCGACAGCTTTGCCGATTACAGATGGACGAGCGACGAGGTTTATGAAAATCTCTACGAGCCTCTGCGCAAGCAATATCCCGACTATATCAAGCGGGAGCATATCGGCAAGGACGAATCGGGCACTTATGATATGTACTGCTATATTTTCGAGCCGGAAAATTATGAGCAATCGGTGTTTCTCTCCGGCGGCATGCACGCCAACGAGGAGGAGGGCTACCTTGCGCTCGCATACTTTATGAGTGAGGTTGCAAATGCAAAGCGCGCCGATTCCGAGCTTTTCTTCCTGAAGCAGAAGGTTCGCTTCATCGTGATCCCCATGATCAACGTCTGGGGCATCAACCAAACGCACGTCATGGAAAAAGCCAACTGGAGCATCCGCTATAATTCCACCGAAACGGATCTCAACCGCGATTTTCAGGATCAAACCCAGCAGGAAACCAAAAACGTGCGTGCCGTTCTTGAAAAATACGGTGATTCCATCTCCTTCGGCATTGATTTTCATACCACGCCCAATGACAACGGAAGCGATCTTTTCTTCAATTTCAATATCAGCGCGGACAACGTGAGCGCAAATTTCCAAACCACAAACCATATCTATCACCGCATGAAGGAAGAGGGGATGATCACCGAAAATCGCCCGCTTCTGATCCCGAGCGACAGCGCATACGGCAATCTCGCCGCCATTGACGGAAAATATGCATCGAGCCGAACCCTGCAGGCCTGCCTCTGGAACGAATACGGCATTCCGCCGATCACCGTGGAATACATGAATTTCACCAGCGGAAAAAGCCCGAAAAAGGGCTCTGCCGAGGGACTTTCCATGGCCGCCGAAATCTTCGGCAACTTCATTATCCAAAACGCGCTTTTCTTTTCAGGCAAGGCGCAGTAATATAAAAATTCCTTTCGCTTCGAAAAAACTTGCGAAAGGGATTTTTGTTATTCTGATTTTCTTTCAGGCTTTGCATGATAGAGCGTGAATTCCTTCCGAATGCAAAGATAATCACGGATGCCGATACCGAAATATTGCTTGAAGCGGCGACGAAATCTCCCGATCTCATCATATCCGACGGCCTCTGCAATCTCGGATATCGAAAGGCGATTCTCCTCCAGAAGAGCGGCCGCCTTTTGCATTCGGATCTCAAGCAACCGATCGGTAAATCCAATGCCCTTCACCGTCTTAAAAATTGAGGAAAGATAATTCGGCGTGATGGCAAGCTCCTCGGCAACGCCCTTTACCGTCAGCCCCTGTGCATATCCCGAAAGCAGAATGGATTCTGCCTTATCCACGTAATAATGAACGTATTTATCCTTTTTTGTCTTGATGGCACGGCGCATCATGCGATCCAATTCAAACATCAGCGAAAACAAAATACTGCCGCAAAGCATATCCGCCGCCGCATGATGCTCCTTATAGGACTCGATGATCCGATACAACAGCGCTTCAAAATGCGAAAGGATCTGCGCGGGTAGCTCCGTATGCAAGCAGGGCAAAAGCAAAATGCTCTCATCCTTTATAACCTCATCGCATAGCTCCACCTTCTCAAAGGAAAGCGTGCCGAAGGAAGCCGCAACCGAAACGATCTCCACCGCGACTCCGTCTTCCGCAAAACTGCGATAGCTTTCATCTCCCGCGATACAGGAAAAGCCCTTTCCCTTTAACGTTTCGGGAGATCCGTTTGCGACGACAACCGTTCGCTCACTCGCATTGCAAACGCTGAATTCAAGCATATCACTGCTGTTTTTATTTTTCCAATCGTATTTCGTCACCCGAGACCTGCAAGCCCAGACGATTGCGGGAATCGCGCGCGGTCTTTGAATCTTATAAGCTTTCATATCATCTCTCCCCTGCACCTCTATTATAGCACGTATATTTCTGCAATACAAGCCGATGCGCATTACTTTTTGTGTAGATTTTGCTTTTTTTCGTAGTTATTTTCTTTTCTTTCGTTTTTGAATGTGCTATGCTTAAAGCAAAGAGTTTCTAAGCACACAGAATGGAGATTTTTATGAGCTACAACGTTTATCCCGTCACGAAAACTCTTCCCTGCGAGGACTACAGCGTGAAAATCAACGGCAAGGAGGCCGAATGCAACACCGCAAGAGCTTCCGCCTTCCCCTTCAACCGCCGCTGGCCCGGCCATCAAAGACAGATCGAGCAGAGCGAGATCATTCAGTTTCTGTCCTTGGAAACGGACGCGCCGCTGACGTTTGAGATCACCCCTGCCCTCCCCTTTGAAAGCGTTCAGATCCGCCCGAAATCCCTCGGCATCACGCCGACCGTGGAGGACGGAAAAATCAAATTCACCCTTGAGAAGCCCGCTTATTTCACGGTGGAGCCTTACGGAAGAAGCCGCGCGCTTCATATCTTCGCCGATCCCAAGGCGAGCTACGACATCGACAAAAGTGATCCCGACGTTTTGTATTTCGGCGCGGGCGAGCACGATGCGGGCCTGATCGAAATGAAGAGCGGACAAACGCTTTTCCTTGACGAGGGTGCTGTGGTTTACGCCTGCATTCACGCCATTGATGCGGAGAATATAAAAATTCTCGGGCGCGGCATTTTAGACAACAGCAAGAACAAGGAAGAAATCCTTTTTGAAGCAAACGAGGATAACAACGCCACGTCGGTCAACAACGCAAAGCGCCGCCACACGCTGGAGCTTGAATATTGCACGAACGTGGAGATCGACGGCATCACCATCCGCGATTCTCTCGTTTACAACGTGCGCCCCATCGGATGCGAAAATCTGGATATCAAAAACGTGAAGATCATCGGATGCTGGCGCTTCAATTCGGACGGCATCGATATGCACAACTGCGTGAACGTGCATATTTCGGATTGCTTCCTTCGTACCTTTGACGATTCCATCTGCGTGAAGGGCTTCGATTGCTATTATGAAGGGGACGTGGAGGCAGCCGTTACCGCGGCGATGTACCGCGGCGGCAAGGCCTACGACGTTTTTGAAAACGTTCTGATCGAAAGATGCGTGATCTTCAACGATTGGGGCAAGTCGCTGGAGATCGGCGCGGAAACGAGAGCCGAAAAAATCCACGACATCACCTTCCGAAACTGCGATATCATCCACCTTACGGGCGCGGCGCTGGACGTTATGAACGTGGATTACGCCGACGTTTATGACGTTACCTTCAAGGATATCCGCATCGAGGCAGACGAGGTGATCCCCCGGCCTATGATCCAGAATACGGATGCCGAGGCCTACAAAAATCCCGACGAGGGTTATATGCCCTTCACCATCCGCGCCGAGGTGGTTTTTCATCACGAATACTCTGCGGGCGGAGGCCGCCGCGGCAAAAACCGCGATCTGCTTTTTGAAAACGTTCACGTTTACAGCGACAAGATGCCAAAGATCTACTTTGAGGGCTACGATGAGGCGCATAAAACGGAAAATGTTTGCATCAAGGGGCTTTTCTTAAACGGCAAGCGCATCACGGCGCTTCCCGAGGAAAACCTCCATATCGGAAAATTTGCCGAGAGCATTACAATCGAATAAAAGGATAAAAGCGCCGAAAAATCAATCAACAGTTGAGTTTTCGGCGTTTTTCAATCACGATTTGATTGACAATTCCATTATTGCTTGTTATAATAGAGAAAAACAAACAGTTTTACGGAGTGGACTATGCTGGATATTCAATTTATCGGACAGCGACTCAAGGAGCTTCGCAAGAAAAAGGGCATCACGCAGAGCGCCTTTGCCGACTGTATGCACGTCAGCTCGCAGGCGGTTTCCAACTGGGAGAGGGGCATCGCACCTCCCGATCTTGACAACCTCGTGCGCATTGCGGAATTTTTCGGCATTCTCGTGGACGAGCTTCTCAGAGATCTCAGCGATCGGCTGATCCTCGGCATTGACGGCGGCGGAACCAAAACCGAATTCGTTGTTGCAACGCAGAGCGGCCACGTTCTGAAGCACTTCACGCGCGACCGAAGCAATCCCAATGACGTGGGACTTCAAAAGGCCGAAACGTTGATCAGCGAGGGTATTCACGATGCAATCAGCGAATTCCCCTCGATCTGCGCATTTTTCTGCGGTATGGCAGGCGCATCCACAGGCAATAACCGCCGGGTTTTGACCGAGCATTTTTCGGAGCGCTTCCCGCAGCTGAAATTCGATATTCTGACCGATGCGGAAAACCTCTTTGGCCTGGACGACAGCGCCGACATGGCGATCATCAGCGGCACAGGCGCTGTGGTTTACCTCAAAAAGGACGGTAAGCTTTTGAGGCTGGGCGGCTGGGGCTACCTTTTGGATGACGGCGGAAGCGCCTATTCCATCGGCCGCGATGCCATCAAGGAGGCACTTTCCGAGGAGGAGGCGCTTGCAGAGGAGAGCATTCTCGCAAGGCTCTTAAAGGAGCGACTCGGCGTTGCCCGCATTTGGGATGCCGTGGCGCGCATTTATGCGGAGGGAAAGCCCTTTATCGCTTCGCTCGCGGAGGTTGTTTTCCGGGCGCATGCCGCGGGAGATGCCGTTGCCGAGCGGATCATCGATCAGAACGCGAAAGAAATGGCGATCCATCTTGAGCGCGGCATAAAAACCTACGGTGCAGGGCAGAAAACGATCACGGGCGGCGGCATTTTTGAGCATCACCGCGACGTGATCTGCGCGTATATGGCCAAATACACCGACGCAGTCTTGATTTCGAGCGATCTGCCCCCGATCTATGGCGCTTGCCGCAAGGCGATGCGCATTGCCGAGCTTCCCATCGGCGAAGAATTCTATGAAAATTTCAAAAAAAGCTATATAAGAGAGGCTTGAAACAAAATGAAACAGATTCCGAAAACAGAAATGAGAAACGAAAAAAGCATGCATATGGACAAGATGTGCACCGAGGATATGGCGCGCCTTGTGATCACCGCAAACTATGACGCCGTGCGCGCCGTGGAGGATGCGGCCCCCGCCATCGCCAAAGCCGTTGACGCCATTGCAGAGGCCTTCAACAACGGACACAGACTTCTTTACGTTGGCGCGGGCACCTCGGGCAGACTCGGCGTGATCGATGCGGCCGAATGCCCTCCTACCTTCGGCGTTTCCTACGATATGGTTACCGGCATCATCGCCGGCGGCTACGATCGCCTGGTTCGCGCAGGTGAAAACGAGGAGGACAAATACGAAAACGGCCACGACGTGATCATCGCAAACGGCGCATCGGCGGGTGACGTTGTCGTTGGTATCTCCGCGGCAGGCAACGCGGCCTATATCGTTGGCGCGCTGGAGGCCGCCAAAGAGCTTGGATGCACCACCGTTGCCATCAGCTCCAATGCCGACACCGCCATTCTGCGCACGGCAGACATTCCCATCCACACCGACACGGGCGCAGAGGTGCTGACAGGCTCGACAAGACTCAAGGCAGGTACGGCGCAGAAGATCGTTCTTAACACCCTGACTACCTGCGCGATGGCGAAAACCGGCAAGGTCTACGAAAACATGATGATCAATCTCGCCCCCTCCAACGAAAAGCTGGAAAGACGCGTTGTCCGCATCGTGACGGAGATCCTCTCCTGCGATGAAGAAACGGCAAGAAAGCTCCTTTCGGAAAACGATTGGAACATCCGCAAGGCGATTGCAAATTCCGACAAATAATCGTTTTTTGTAAATAAACATTTTCATTTATACACAAAAGTGACCGTTTCTTTGTTTCGAGACGGTCACTTTTGTGTTTTCTATTTTTTGAAATCTCTTCTGTATTCCGACGGTGTTATACCAACCGTTTCCTTAAAGGTGCGATGAAAGGTATTGAGCGCAGAGAATCCGCAAGCCGTGGCAATCTCCGTTATATTCTTGTATTCTCCGCCTTCCAGAAGCCGCTTGGCGGCCTGAATGCGATAGAGCGACAGAAGATGCGAAAAATGCATCTGCGTGAGCGTATGGAGCGTGTGCGAGAGGTATTTTTCGTTATATCCAAAGGTTTTCGCCACCGAAGAGAGCGTGATATTCTCGGCATAATGCTCGGAAAGATAAGAAATGACCTTTTGGTACAAAACTCCGTCCGTTTGCTTGCCTTCGGTAAATTTTGCGTTTTCAATCACTCGCGCGCCGATCAAATGCAAATAGCCGCAAAGCTTGAGATAATCTTCTCTTTTCATCTGATATAGATTTTCCAAAACGCAAGAAAGATCGCCCGCATCAAGGGCGCAAACGCAGAAGCGCCGCCCCTCCGAGGCGCGGAAGAAAAGCGGCACAAAATCGTTCGAAAACACAGCGCAAACCACCTCGGCGGAGGGAAAATCATAACTATGGATGTAATTCGGCGGAATCCATATAAATTGCCCTGCCATCAGAGAAATCGGCTGACCGCCGACGGTGGCGCTTCCCTCTCCGCTTTTGCAGTACAAAATTTCGCTGTATTCGTGCAGATGCGTGCCAATCTGCCATCCATGGTGCTTGCGGCTGCGAAAATCATACGTGCCGCCAAAATTTTCACTATGATATTCCATCTCTATCACCTAACCTTTTGGAACTATTATACCGCAATATGGCTTGATTGTCAACCCACAAAGCGCTATAATAAAATCAAAAAGCATAAAAGGAGAATCATCATGCAGTGGAGCAAGGAAAAAATTTGGCAATGGTACGATGCACGGCCTTGGATGCGCGGCTGTAACTATATGAGCGCGGATTGCGCAAACCGCGTGGATCAATGGCAATCCCACGGCTTTGAAGAGAGATTCGAAACCACGAAGGCAGAAATCGCCCTCATGAAGGAAACCGGCTTCAACACCGTGCGCCTCATTCCCGAATTCGTTGTCTGGAAGGAAGAGCACGACGGCTTTATGGAGCGCTTTGAGCGCTACATTTCACTTCTTTGGGAGCACGGCATCTCTGCCATGATCGTTCTCGCCAACGACTGTATGCCCCCGAAAAACGAATATTGGAAAAAGCCGAAGCTCGGCGAGCAGGAATGGGTGATTGGCTACCATGGCGGCAAAAGAAGCGCCCAGCACAGCTCCTTCCAAGGCATGGCACCCCACTTTTATTTGGACGATCCCGAGGAACGCGAGCTTTATTTCGATATGGTGAAGGAGCTTGTCACCAAATATAAAAATGATGAGCGCATTTGCATTTGGGACGTTTATAACGAGCCCGGAAACAGCAAGAGAACCCCGGTTGCGCCGGCACTTTTGCAAAGAATGTTTGACACCGTGCGCGCTTGCAATCCCTCTCAGCCGCTGACCTGCGCGGTCTGGGAATGCGGCAACTATATGAAAGGCGGCGACGAAAATCCCTTCAAGGAGATCGAACGCATCATTTTTGAAAACTCGGATATTCTCTCCTACCATTTCTACGGCGAATACACATTGCACATTCAAGTGATCAAGAAGCTGAAGGCGCACGGCCGCCCGATTCTCAACACCGAATGGCTCGGACGCATTTTCGGCAACGACGTTTTCTCCCTCTTCCCTCTTTTCTATCTTGAAAAGATCGGATGCTATAACTGGGGCTTTGTTGCAGGTAAATACCAGACCTATGAGCCTTGGGAAGGCACGTGGCAGCAATTTGAAAACGGCGGCGCGCAAAACGTAGATTTCACGAAATGGTTTCACGATCTTTACCGCCCCGGCCACCACCCCTACGATCCGAAAGAGATCGCTTTGATCCAAAAATTCTCCGCACTTGCAGATGCGGATTTTGAAAAAGAAAACCATGGATAACCGTCTTCAAATCCGGGGCGGCGGATATACCGCCGTCATCCACCCCGATCGCGGCGCAAATTGCATCTCCCTTCGCCACGAAAGCGGCGCTTCTCTGCTCCGCGAGCCGCCAAGCGACGGCGTTCTTGACAATCCGTATCTTTACGGTATGCCCATTCTCTTCCCCGTCAACCGTATTTCGGGCGGAGAATTTTCCTTTGAAGGTAGACTCTATCGCTTCCCCATCAACGAGCCGCATACGGGATGCCATCTGCACGGCCTCTTGCACGAAACGCCGTTTCGGGTAGTAGAAAAGGAACAAAGCCGCGCCCTTTTGCGCTACGAAGCGAGCGAGGATGCCCCCTATCTTTCCTTTCCGCACGCCTTTTCGGTCACGATGGAATACGCGCTGGATGAAGGCGGTTTTTCGCACACGGTGACGGTGACCAATCATTCGGACACAAGGATGCCGCTCTTTCTCGGCTTTCACACCACCTTCAATACTTGCTTTTTGCAAAACAGCCGCCCGGAGAATATCCGCGCATTTGCCGATATCACGGAAGAATATGAGAGAAATCTTGCAAAGGATTATCTTCCGACCGGAAAAAAGCCGCCCTTCGATGCCGTTTCTCTCGCACTTTCGGAGGGAAACTACCGCCCTTTTGATGCGCCGACCAGCCGACATTATCGCGGTAACGGCCGCATGACGGTTTCGGACGTTGAGAAGCGGATTCGAATGGTTTACGAAAACGATGAAAAATACGTCTTCCGCCTGATTTTCAACGGCGGGGAGGCGGGATACATCTGCCTTGAGCCGCAAACCTGCCTCGCAAATTGCCAAAATTCCCCCTTCACAAGAGAAGAGGGCGGCTTTGACTTTATCGAGGCGAGCGCATCCAAAACCTTCCGATCAAGAATTTATTTGGAGGAATTTTAAACTATGAAGATTACCTGGCTTGGCCAAGCCGGCCTTTTATTTGAAACCAACGGCATTCGGATCATGGTGGATCCCTATCTTTCAAACAGCGTTGCAGCCATCGAGCCGCAAAACTACAGAAGAGTGCCCGTGGACGAGCGTTTTCTTTCCATCAAGCCCGACATTCTCGTTCTGACGCACGATCATTTGGATCACACCGATCCCGAAACGCTGAAGCACTACCTTGGCGAAAGCACCTCCGTTTGCGTTCTTGCCTCGGAAAACGCATACAAAAACGTGCGCACGCGCTTCGGCGGCTTCAAAAACAATTACGTTCGCTTCAATGCGGGAACGGAATGGACTGAAAAAGGCATCCGATTTACAGCGGTTTACGCCGAGCACTCGGATACCCACGCCATCGGCGTTCTGATCGAAGCAGAGGGAAAAACCTTTTACGTTACGGGCGACACCCTCTATAACGCGCGTATTTTCGGGGATCTTCCCTCACATATCGATTATGTTTTCATCCCTGTGAACGGCGCCGGAAACAACATGAATATGACCGATGCCAAGCGTTTTTGCGAGCACATCGGCGCGCCCGCCGTTCCGATGCATTGCGGCCTTTTCGATGAAAAGGATTTGAATGACTTTGCGTACGAGCAGAAAATCGTTCCCGAATTCTATAAGGAGATCTCGCTGAAATGAAAATTACAAGACTTGAAGTTCTGAAGGTAAAGCCCCGCTGGATGTTCCTCAAAATGCATACCGACACCGATATATACGGTCTCGGCGAGCCCGTTTTGGAGGGACACTGCACCTCGGTGGAGGCCGTGATCCGCGAATTTGAGGAATACCTCATCGGAAAGGATCCAATGATGATCGAGCACCACGTGCAGGCACTGTACCGCGGCGGATTTTACCGCGGCGGCCCGCTGATGCTCTCCGCTATCAGCGGCATTGAGCAGGCCATGTGGGATATCAAGGGCAAATATTACGGCTGCCCCGTGTATGAAATGCTCGGCGGCAAATGCAGAGATAAAATCCGTATGTACACGCACATCAAGCGCGCAGGCGTGGCGGGCGAATTCCCAATCGAGGAAATGCTTTCCATCGCGGATCAGCGCCTTGCAGACGGTTACACCGCCTTGAAATATTCCATCATTCCGCCCATTCGCCAGGTGGACACCCCTGCCAACACAGACGCACACGTGGAGCGCTTTGCGCGCGTTCGCGAGCACATCGGGCGCGACATCGACCTCGCAATCGATTTCCACGGCAGAGTCAGCCCCGCGATGGCCATTCGGCTTGCGGAGGAGCTGAAGCCCTATACCCCCTTCTTTATCGAAGAGCCTTGCCTGCCCGAAAACGTGGACTGCATGGTGAACATTGCGCGCTCCACCACCATTCCGATTGCCGCAGGCGAGCGTCTTTTCAGCAAATGGCAATACCGCGAGCTGATTGAAAAGCAGGCAATCAGCATCGTTCAGCCCGATATCTGCCATTGCGGCGGTATTTTGGAGGGACGCAAGATTGCCACAATGATGGAGCTTTATTACGGCTCGATCGCGCCGCACAATCCGCTCGGCCCGATTTCTCTCGCGGCCTGCCTGCAGGTGGATGCCGCCTCTCCGAACTTCCTCGTGCAGGAGCATCCCGGCAACCCCGACAAGAGCGATCTCGGCGTTGGCTACATCACCGAGCCCTTCGTGATCAAGAACGGCTATATCGATCTTCCCACGAAGCCCGGCCTTGGCGTGGAGCTGGACGAAAAGGCTTTGGCCGACAAGCTTTATGACGGAAAATGGACCACTCCGAGACAGTATTTCGAGGATGGAAGTATTGCGGATTGGTAAAAAGATGCGACCATAACCGATCAATTGTCCGACTTTAGCCTGTCGCATCACGAATTTTCGCAAACGGAGCCTTTGTCCGTTTGCCGTCTAAAAGACGGTTCCGAAAATTCCAAGCTTTAGTTATAATATCAAGCAAGCGACCATAACCGATCAATTGTCCGACTTTAGCCTGTCGCATCGCAAATTTTCGCAAACGGAGCCTTTGTCCGTTTGCCGTCCCAAAAGGACGGTTCCGAAAATTTCCAACTTCAGCTCAATAGAAAACTTGCGACACAAGCTTCGTATTTATCACGGCTTTATCTGTCGCATCACGAATATCAGGAGATAAGGAAAATCAGCATGAAAAAATCAGTATTTGTCAGCGGCGCACATGACGGAACGGGATTTGCCATCGCAGAGCGCTTCGCTAAGGAAGGCTATGCCGTTTTCGTTGGCAGCCGCAGCATCGAAAAGGCTGAGAGCGCGGCAAAAAAACTGCGCGAGGCGCACGGCGTTTTCTCCAAGGGTTATTCCTATCAGACCACCATTCTCGATGAAAAAGAAGTGCAAGAAATTTTCAACGATATCCGCAAGGAGGGCTATCTTCTTGACACCCTCGTGCTCAACGCGGCCAATCTCGGCATCGGCCAAGTGAGCCTTGAGGTGGATATTGCGGACTTTATGGGCGTTTTCACCACCAACGTAGGCTGGAACTTCCTGATGGCGCGCGAGGCCGCCAAGCAAATGAAGGAAAAGGGCGGCGGCGCGATCGTTTTCATCGGCTCAAACTCCTCGGTGCGCGTCACCGAAAACCGCTGTGCCTACTGCTCCTCCAAGAGCGCGATCAACGCCATGTCCAAATCCCTCGCCGTTGACTTTGGCAAATACGGCATCCGCTCTAACTGCGTTCTTCCCGGTATGATCAAAACCGAGCGCTGGGAAAACAACGTGAACAACGCGAAATACTGCCTGCCAAACTACACCCCGATCGAGGATATTGCCACCTTTGAGGACGTGGCAAACGCCGCCTGGTTTCTCGGAAGCGAGCTTTCGCGCAACACCACGGGCGCAGAGATCGTTGTAGACGGCGGAATGCTCGCCCAGCTCACCCCGAATATAAATCGCGAGCTTTGGAAAAAATAAAAGCACCGTTCCGGTACTTTTCAAAGAAATACAAATAATTTTTTGGCAAAAAAACGGAGGAATGGGATTTGTTCCCGCGCCTCCGTTTTCTTTTTTTGAAAAATAAAACGCTCTTGCATTTTTCCCTTTCCTGTGCTATAATACCCCTGCAAGCATCTGTTTGGATAGGAGAAACACTATGAAGCAAATCGAAGGACTGCGTCGCGGCATGGGCATCGGCGGCTGGCTGACCAATTATAAGCGCTTTCACGTTCTGCCCCCCGAGCGCAGGCTGATCATCACCGCAGGTGACATGGAGCATTTTGAAACCTATATCACCGAAAAAGACGTTGCCTACATTGCATCTCTCGGCATGGATCATATCCGTCTCGGCTTTGACCAAATTGTTTTGGAAGAAAGCCCTTACGTTTACCGAGAGAATATTCTCGGCATTCTGCGCGCCTTCGTCGGCTGGTGCAAAAAATACGGTCTGCGCGCCGTTTTGAACATGCACAAGGCGGTTGGTAATTATTGTGACATTTTGGAAGAAAAAGGCCTGATGCAAACGAAAGAGCTGCAGGATCGCTTCATTGCGCTTTGGCTCAAAATCGAAGAGGAATTTCATGACGACGAGAGCGTGATTTTCGAGCTTCTCAACGAGGTTGTCAACGCGACGGCCGAGGAATGGAACGTGCTTGCCGAGCGGACGGTTGCCGCCATCCGCGAGAAGAACAAAAACCGCCTTCTGATCGTTGGCGGCACGGAATGGAACAATCCCCCCGCCCTTCCGAAGGTCAAGATTTTTGACGATGAAAATATCATCTATACCTTCCACTGCTACGCGCCGCATGAATTCACGCATCAGCAGGGTGTTTTGCAGGCGGAGCAGCTTTATTACAACCGCAAAATGCCCTATCCATCGGAGGATATTGAGCGCTACCGCGATTTCTATCGCCTCAATCGCGGAGAAGAAAACGTCTATCCCGACCTTACGCGCATGGACATCGAATTTTTGCGCGCATATCTTGCCCCTGCAAAGGAATTTATCGAGAAAAATCCCGACAAGGTGCTTTGGTGCGGCGAATTCGGCACCATCCGCCACGCCAAAATCGAATGGCGCGAAAACTGGATGCGCGACGTGATCCGAATTCTCAAGGAATGGGATATTCCCTACTGCGTTTGGAACTATTTAAGTACCCCCAACGACGGCAACCGATTCAGCCTCGTGGACGATGACGAAAGAAAAATCCTGAGCAAGGAACTGCACAGGATCATCCTCGGAGAGTTTTAATTCTCTTCTGTTTTTTTGTGAATCAGCTTCATAAACTCCTGCATGGCGCACGTTTTGCACTTATACTTTTTATAGTAAAAGCAAACCTCGCGCCTTGCGGCCGCGCTACCAATTTTATAGTAACAAAGCTCCTCGTTTACGAGGCTTCTCATAAGGATGTTTACCGTAGGGGCGATCATTGATCGCCCGCAAACAACCGCAAAACCAAAACGGGCGACCAATGGTCGCCCCTACAAACAGATTTCGGCAGGGAACTTGTTTTCTCTGCCGATTTGTGTTATAATGAGGCTAACGAGAAGCCTCTCCCTTTGGGAGAGGTGGCGGCGTAGCCGACGGAGAGGGCAAATTGTTGCAACGACTACCCTCTCACCCGCTATCGCGGGAGCTCTCCCAAAGGGAGAGCCTTTGGGTGCGCGCAATCTTAGGGGTATGGGCTTTGCCCTGTGCCTTTGTAATACAAAGGCGAAACCGGCGATAAAGTAGAATGATAAATAAGAATTTGACGGAGCGTATAATGGGAAAGAAATTATCAGAAATGAGTTTGGAAGAGCTTTGGGTGTTGTTCCCAATCTTCTTAGAAGAACATAAAGATTATTGGGAAGAATGGTATCGTGAAGAAGAATATCTATTGAAAAATGCTTTTTCTTCGGGTGAGAGAATCAGCCATATCGGAAGCACCGCTATTCCTTCTATTTGGGCAAAACCCATTGTAGATATTCTTGTGGAGATTCCAAA
>JAZQWS010000145.1:0-5634 GCA_045632465.1 Eubacteriales bacterium | reverse complement strand
CCCGGCTTTGTTGGCGCAAAGAAGCTGATCAACGAGGGCCGCATCGGCGATCTTACCTTCGTTGAGTCCGAGTATGCACATGACTACGATCATATGTTCAAGGCACACGCAGGCAAGGAATATTGGAGAAATGATCCCCTTCGTAACGGCGTTGTTGGCGGCGGATGCCATGCCATCGACCTGCTTCGTTGGATCGCAGGCGATATCGAGGAGGTTTGCGCTCTTTCCAATAAGAAGACGCTGGACTACCTGCCCTATGACGATACCCACATCGGCATCATGAAGATCAAGGGCGGCATCATTGGTAAGGTGTTCGTTTCCATCTCCTGCAAGAGAAACTACACCATGCGTTCCGTATTCTACGGCACGAAGGGTACTATCATCACGGACAACACCTCCGATCACTTCACTCTCTTCTATACCGATGATGAGGGCAAGCTTCAGACCGAGACGGTTCCCGTAGATATCAACAACCACAATGCAACCGGCGAGTTTGCAGACTTCTACAAGACCATCGCCGAGGATCTTCCCGTTAGCACGCCCGCGATCGAGGGCTGCAAGACCGTTCAGGCAGCTCTTGCGATCGTGAAGAGCGCAGACATGGGCGGCGTTCCCGTTAAGCTTTAAGTTTTAGACGGTATCTTTTGGCGATTTCCGCTGCATGAGTTGCTCGCCGTACCCGCGTACGGCTTCGAGCCCATATCAGCGGAACTCATCCAAAACCTACTCGCCTAAAACGCCGAAATTATAAAGAACAACAGCTTTTATCGATATTTAGGAGTAAAAATGCTTAGAAACGCAAAATTTCTTCAGGATTTCGTGGATACGACGGAGAATATGTACCGTCTCGGATGGGATGAGAGAAACGCAGGAAACCTCTCGGTTTTGATCGATGAGGCGGATGCCGCTCCCTATCTGGATCTTGATAAGGTGATCCGCACCATTCCGCTTGGCTTTGATGCGAAGCCCTTGGCGGGGAAGTATTTCCTTGCCACCGGCATGGGAACGTATTTTAAGAATATGAAAAAAGATCCCGAGACGAATCTCGGATTTTTCCGCATCAGCAAAGACGGACAGCTCGCAGAGCTTCTTTGGGGCTGGTCGGCCGGCGGCCGCTTCACCAGCGAGATCCCCTCGCATCTGATGAGCCATATGGCGCGCCTTTCCGTGGATCCCGAGCATCGCGTGGTTTTGCATTGCCACCCCACTTATCTTGTTGCTATGACCGCCGTGCACGAGTGCACCTCCGAGGCGTTTACCAAAACGCTGTGGCAGATGATCAGCGAGTCGATCGTTGTCTTCCCGGACGGCGTTGAGGTGCTTCCCTGGATGGTGTTCGGAACGGAGGAGATCGGCCGCGCAACCGCAGAGGTGATCAAAAACTCCCGCGTGGTTGTTTGGCCCTTGCACGGTATTTACGGATCGGGCAGAAATCTGGATGAAACGTTTGGCTTGCTCGAGGCGGTAGAGAAGGCGAGCCAGATTTATATGCTGACACAGCCGATCGGCCGCACGCGCATCCTTTCAAACGCTGAGCTTCGTGCGCTTGCCAAGCGCTTTGAGCTGACGGTTCGCCCCGGCATTATCGACGGATAAAAAAGATGCCCTTGCGGGCGTTAAAAAAAGAAAACGAGAGAAACAAAATTTCTCTCGTTTTCTTTTTTTCTTTTATTACTGCTTGGGATTCTTGGGCTTGCGAACGCGGTTAAGCTTCTTGTTGAGCTTCAGGAGCTCTTCCTTTGTGAAGGAAACGTTCACCATGCCGAGCATGCTCGTCATACGAAGAACGGTGAAGCCGGAAAGCATCTGCATCATGCCGCCGCCGGCCTCCTTGAGGTTGATGCTGAAGCCGCCCTTCTTCTCGCCCTTCTTGCCCTTCTTATTCTTGTTCATCTTGCCGACAAGCTTCAGAACAAAGCCGAAGAACCAAAGCTTTCCGCCGAACGTAGCGGTGATGTTGCCGATCTGATCGTTGATAGAGAAGCGCCCCTCGGGTGCCTCTACGTCAAACCAGTTGAGAACCGCGCCTTTCTCCTTCAGAACGTAATCCTCATTCATTACGTCAACCTTGCGGATCTTGCCCTCGTCCTTGAAGTCGCCCGCAACGGCAACGATGGTGCTTTCGCCAACGTTGGGAACGTCGAAGTAGAAGAAGTGATCGGGAGCGGCCTTCTTGCCGATGCTCTCGCCGTTCACGAAAAGCTCAACCTCGGGAAGGTTGGAGTAAACGGTTACCTTCGTAACGTCCTCCACGCGGTCGATATAGCGCTTGCCGCAAAGGTGAACGAAGGGATCGTCGGAGAGCCAAGCCTTGTATGCATAGAAGGCGTCCTTCTTGTAGGAGCGATCCATGGTCATAAGACCCTTGTGGTTCTGGCCGTTCTCGCCGCCCTCGGCGCGTGCATCTGCGCCGAAGTCGTACATATTCCAAACGTGGGTTGCCCAGATGTACTTTCTGGTGAAGAGCTGCTTGATCAGCTCCTCATGGTAGTATGCCTGATATTCCTCGGTGTAGTCGCCCTGGATTGGGTTGGAGGTGTGCCAGTTGAGCGCCTCGCAGCCGTATTCGCTGACGCCGATCGGAATCGTGGGATGCATCTGATGGAATTTATCAAACCAGGGGCCGTTCATCTCGGTCGTTCCGCCGTACCAGCCGAAGTAGTGGTTGTAGGAAACAACGTTGGGAATCTTCACGTAAGGCGCATCCATGGGGCACATGGAAACGCAGGCGATGGTGGTCAGTCGGGTCTTGTCCATCTCGTGAACGAGGTCGTTCAGGATCTTGTGGTTTTCGATGAGGTCGGGATCGTTTGCGCCGTTCATCGTGATCTCGTTGGAAAGTCCCCAAACAACGATGGCGGGGTGGTTGTAGTTCTGAACGATCAGCTCCTTCATCTGGGAGATCGTGTTCTCGCGGCCGCCGGGCATGTGCTTCGAGATGTAAGGAATTTCTGCCCAGAGAACAAGGCCTGCCGCGTCGCAGATGTCGTAGAAGTATTCATCGTGCTGATAGTGTGCAAGACGGATGGTGGTTGCGCCCATCTCCAGGATGTAGGAGAGGTCCTCGTCGTGATGGCAGGGAAGAAGCGCGTTACCGATGCCAAGGCGGTCCTGGTGGCGGGAAACGCCGCGCAGGGGGTATTCCTCGCCGTTGAGGATAAAGCCGTTGTCGGGATCGATCTCGAAGCTGCGGCATCCGAAACGATAGGAAACCTCGTCGATCACATCCATGCCTCTATAGATGGAAACCTTTGCGGTGTAGAGGTAAGGATCCTTGCGGCCGTGCCAAAGGTGTGCGTTCTCGATCGTCAAAGTGGCAGAGTTCTCGCCGCTCTTTGCGGATGCAACGAGTGCGCCGCTTGCATCGAGGATCTCGTATGCGATCTCGTCGCCCTCGGCTTTTGCCGTAACGAAGGTGTCGATCGTAACGGTGTAGTCATCGCCTGCCTTTGCGGGCGTGATCATAACGCCGCGGCCGCCGTAGTAATCCAGGTCAAAGTGCGTGGATGCAACAGCGATCAGGTTCACGTCGCGGTAAAGACCGCCATAGAAGGTGAAGTCTGCCATCTGGGGATAAACGGTGTCGTTCGGTGCGTTGTCAACGAGGATGGCGATCTCATTTTCCTCAGCAAGCGCATCGGTAAGCTCCGCGCGGAAGGTGGAGTATCCGCCGTCATGGTGGCAAAGGTGCTTTCCGTTCAGATATACGTCAGCGGAGGAATTTGCGCCCTTGATCTCGATATAATACTTTTCTGCTTCGGGCAGATCCGCCTTTGCAATGCTCTTCTTATAGAGGCAAGTGCCGCGGAAATAATCGTTGCCGCCGTCCTGTCCGTCGGTCGCGTTCCAGGTGTGGGGAAGAGAGATCTTCTCTGCGCCCTCGGTGGTGGCGATGTCGGCTTGATCCTTGTAAAAGTCCCAATCCGCATTCAGACTGATAAGCTTTCTCATAAATCTTTTATCCTTTTTTTGTTTTTCTATGAAGGGATCAAAAGCGAGGAGGAATCCTCGCTTTTGTAAAATTTTGTTTGCTTTTTTGTGATTTAAGCCTCGATTTCGGCGTCGACACCGCGGCCGAGATCCTTGTTCATCTGTGCAAGCGTCTTCTTGTCAAGGTTGTAAACAACGGCGAGACCGAGGAACTGCACAAGTGCGCTGAAGAGGTAAAGACCTGCAACGAGCCAGCACATGTTCTTTGCGGTTTCGGGGCTCTGGCCCATCGTTCCCAGCTTGGAAACGTAGCCGAGCGCACCCATCAGAAGAAGAACAACAGAGGGGCCAACGCCCTGTGCAAGCTTTCTGAAGAAGGAATGCAGGGAGTAAACCGTTCCCTCCTCGCGCGTACCGAACTTCCATTCGTTGTAGTCGATCGCATCGCCCATCATTGCCCAGGAAACGCAGGTGTAGATACCCATACCAACGCCGAATACGGCAAGAGCGAAGATGTAGACAACGAGAGACAACATGGTGTTTTTGATCAGGGGGAAGAGCATCATGATAACGCCGCCTGCAACCGAAACGATCGTTCCGAAAACGGAGGCCTCTTTCTTTCCGTACTTCTCAACGATTTTCTTGATGAAGGGCATGAAGGCAAGCATGGGAAGGAAGCCGATGGCCTGCACGATACCGGAGAGGGATGCCATGCCAAAATGCGTTGCGAACATGATGGTGTTTGCCGTAGTGGCAGACTGCATACCGAGGAACATACCCATAGCCGCGATGGTTGCGCCAACGGCAGGGCGGTTCTTCATAAAGTTCTTGAACGCCTGCAGAACGTTGAACTTCTGCGTTTCGTTCGTCTTAACGGAGTTTTCATCCACGCGGATGGTGATCTTCTTGATCATGAAGAGGAAGCAGAGGAAACCGAGAACACCCATGATGAGTGCCGCCCAGAAAACTCTGTCGCCGAGCAGATTCTCAACCTGCTTGCCGGTTTCGGGGTTGATAACGGGATTGCCTTCTGCATCAAAAACCTTTTCCCAGATCAATGCGGGAAGGATCATGTTGGGGAGGATGTTTCCGAGCATCGAGCCGATGGATCTCCAGGTGGAGAGCTGTGCTCTTTCACCAACGTCCTCGGTAACGAGCGAGAGCATCGAGCCGTAAGGAACGTTTGCGATGGTGTAGCATGCATCCCAAACGATGTAGCCAACGATGAAGAGCATTGCCTTCACCCAAACCTTCGCGTTCGGGAAGGGGAGGAATACGAGCGCACCCGCAACGAGCAGGCCGATCGCGCCAATGAGAATGTAAGTCTTATACTTTCCGAGCTTATACTTTCTGTGATCGGCGTCGATCATAGAGCCGATCAGCGGATCGTTGATCGCGTCCCAGATCTGAACGATGAGAAGAAGCGCGGAGAGAAGACCGGTTTCCAGCATCATGTATACGAGCCAGAAGGTTTGAACGGTTGCCTTCAGAGCGAAGCTCATGTTGCAGCCGAGGTCGCCTGCGGCGTAGGCAAGCTTGTCTGTCATGCCGAATTTCGGCTTGCCGCTTGCATCGAGTTGTTGGATCTTTGCCATGGTTAGTTTCCTTTCAGAAATGAAATATTTTAGTTTAACCAAACTATTATACCATGTTTTTTATATAAAAATCAATATATTTTAGAGAAAAAGGGCGAAAAATGAGAAA
>JAZQWS010000144.1:0-3805 GCA_045632465.1 Eubacteriales bacterium | reverse complement strand
ACCATCATCGTGCCCTCCGTTCCGTAAACGAGGAAGCGCGGATGCTTGATGAAGTTGTTGGTTGAAACCTCGATATGTGCCACGAGCCCGCCCTCAAACGTCATCGTCAGTCGGAAGTTGTCGTCCACCTCGGGATAGTTGATGGAAAACATTTTGCAGTATATTTCTGTAACCTTTTCTTTACAAAAATACATAATTTGGTCGATCAGATGCACGCCCCAGTCAAAGAGCATGCCGCCTCCTTGTGCCTTGGATGTGCGCCATCCCTCGGGCATTCCGCGCGATCCCTCAACGCGGGATTCAATCACGTAGGGCTTTCCGACAAGGCCGTCTTCAATGGCGCGGCACATGGTGATAAAGTCGCGGTTCACGCGGCGATTCTGGTCAATGGTGAAGATCAAGCCCTTTTCCTTGGCTCGCTCCATGATCTCGATGAGCTCCTCGCTCGTCATCGTAACGGGCTTTTCGCAGAGAAGATGCTTGCCCGCATCCAGAACGCGGAGCGCAAGCTCCTTATGCGAATCGTTCGGCGTTGCAACCAAAACGATGTCGATCTCCTCGTCTGCAAGAAGCGCATCCGCCGATTCGTAAGCGATATAGCCCTGCTCAATGGCGGCCGCGCGGCGGCTCTCATCGATATCGTAGATACCCTTCAGGCGCACGCGCACATTCTTCTTCTCAAGCTGTTTTCTGTGGTTGCCCGCCATACCACCGTAACCGATGATGCCGAGCGTATAGATCTTTCCGTTTATGCCCACCACATTGCACCTGCGCTTTCCTTGATAATGATCGGCTTCAGGAAATCGATTGCCTTTTCCAGTCCCTCCAGCGGGCTCATCAGGCCGTCCTCGTGCTCAATGCTGATCGCGCCCTTGTAGCCAACGCTTTGAAGAATGCTGAAAATATCCTTCCATACCTTCGCATCGTGTCCGTAGCCAACGGTGCGGAAGATCCAGGAGCGGTCAGCAAGATTTGCAAGGCTCTCGGTGTCAAGAACACCGCGCGTTGCAACGTTTGCCGCATCCATGCGGGTGTCCTTCGCGTGGAAGTGATAGATCGCGCCGGCCTTGCCGAGGAGCTTGATCGCCTCGGTGATCTCGATGCCCTGCCAGAAAAGATGCGAGGGATCGAGGTTTGCGCCGATTCCGTCACCAACGGCCTCGCGCAGGCGCAGAAGCGTGGTGGGATTGTAGCACATAAAGCCGGGATGCAGCTCCAGCGCAATTTTCGTCACGCCGTGGGATGCGCAGAACTTCACCTTTTCCTTCCAATAGGGAATCAAAACCTCGTTCCATTGCCAGTCGAGGATCTTTGCGTAATCCTCGGGCCAAGCGCAGGTAACCCAGTTGGGGTTTTTGCTTTCCGCACAGTCGCCGGGGCAGCCGGAGAAGGTGATAACGGTGTCGATTCCGAGGTTTTCCGCAAGCAGGATCGCATCGTCAAAGTCGCTCTCGAAGCTCGCCGCGATCTCCTTGTTCGGATGGATGGGGTTGCCATGCACGGCGAGCGCGCAGATTTCGATTGCGTATTTTGCAAGAAGCGTCTTCAGCGCGTCGATTTTTTCGGGGTGCGCAAGATAGTCGCCCGCATCGCAGAGTGCCTTGCCGGGATAGCCGCCGCAGCCAAGCTCCATCGAATGAACGCCCGCCTTTGCAAGATAAGCAAGTGCGCCCTCAAGTCCCATTTCGCTCAAAACGGGGGACATAACGGAAAGTTTCATAATATGTAGTTCTCCTTAGTTTGTAAGATTGAGCGGTCGGCCGAATGGCTGACCGCGCAAATTTTCCTTTCATCTGAAATCAGATACCGTAGGTGTCCTTCAGATACTTGCGGCTCTTTGCCACAGCATCGAGGCTGGATACCTCGTAGGACTGATCCTGCTCAACGATCACGTACTCGATTCCTGCATCCTCGCAAGCTGCCAGAACCTTATCGAAGTCAACAACGCCATCACCAACGGAGCGGAAGCGGAAGTCGTTTTCTTCCTTGCTCTTTTCGCCGCCGCCCTCGATCAGATCGTAAACTGCGCCCTTGGCCGCACCCTTGCAGGTGAAGTCCTTGAGGTGCGCGATCTTGAGGTTCTTATTTGCGTACTTGCGGATGTATTCCGCGGGATCGTAGCCCGCATAGGTCACCCAGCAAACGTCGAACTGAGGCGCGATGATCTCGGTGGGAAGCTCGTTGTACATCTTGTCAAGAATCGTAACGTCACCGATCTTCTGAAATTCGAAGTCGTGGTTGTGGTAGAAGAGGCGAAGACCTGCGGCCGCGGCATTCTTTCCGATCTCGGTAAATTCCGCCATCGTTTCATCCCATGCCGTCTGATAGGAAACCACGGACTGGTAGGGAATTACCATGAAGGAAGCGCCGAGCCCCTTCAGGAATGCGATGTTTTCTGCGGAGGCATCCTTGGTATGCGCGGAAACGAGCGTCAGCCCGATCTCATCGAGCATCGCCTTAGCCTCCTCCATCGTCTTGCCGTAGAAGCCTGCGCCTGCACTCTCGATATAATCATAGCCCATGGCCTTAACGGCCTTGAGCGTTCCGTAAAGATCCTTTTCGATCGCATCGCGAACGCTGTAAAGCTGAAGACCAACCTTGAATTGTTTCATTTTGTTCTTCTCCTTAAATTTCGGGAATCACAACCTCAACCTCGCGGCCGAGCTTGGAGGAGGTGTTGATCGCATCGATCAGCGCCTGGTTGATGATGATCTGGGAAGAGGGAATGGGAGCCTTGCCGCCGTTCTTCACAGCATCGAGGAAGGAGCGAACCTTGAGATAGAAGTTATCGTGCTTGTTGGGAGCCGCCATGGGGAACTCGGTGCAAACGTCCTTGCCCGCAACTCTCTGGTAGAGCTTCAGAGGACCGCCGATCGAGCCGTTCCAGCACTCGGTGGAGGGAATGCGAAGGCTTCCCTTCGTACCCATGATGATGGTGTCACCGGGGGTGTCGAGATGCATTGCCCATGCAATACGGAAGTCGAGGATGATGCCGCCCTCAAGACGAATGAAAGCCGCGCCGAAGTCGTCAACGCCGAAGATGTTTGCATACTCAGCAGGCTTGCCCTCGCTGGTGAAGTAGCTGGGATCCTTGCCGAAGAAATCCGAAACGTAGCCTGAAACGGTCAGGGGCTTCGGATAGCCGATTGCGTTCAGAACCATATCGAGAGAATAGCATCCGATATCGCCGAGAGCGCCGATCGCACCCTTATCAGCCTCGATGAAGGTCGTGCCGAAGGGGGTGGGAATGCCGTGGCGGCGACCGCCACCGGTCTGGATGTAGTAAATCTTGCCGAGCTCGCCGCTCTCAACGATTTCCTTAACCATCTTCATGTTTGCATCGAAGCGGGGCTGGAAGCCGATGGAGAGAACCTTGCCGGATGCCTTTTCTGCCTTGCAGATGGCAACGGCCTCGTCAAGGGTAACGCACATGGGCTTCTCAAGAAGCACGTGAACGCCATGCTCAAGTGCGTAAATGGTGCATTCTGCGTGGGTTGCGTTGTAGGTGCAAACGCTGACAGCGTCGCAGATACCTGCATCGATCAGCTCCTTGTGGCTTCTGAAGCACTTCGCATCCTTAACGCCGTACTGCTCAAAGAAGGCCTCTGCCTTTCCTTCGATCAGATCCGCGCCGCCAACGATCTCAACGTCGGGCATTTCGAGATATTTCTGAATATGAGCGCCGGCGATCCATCCGGTTCCGATGATACCGACTCTAACCTTTTTGTTTGCATCGATTACCTGAACGCTGTGATCGTCCTTGAAGGCATCGAGATTTACTTTGCTTGCCATTTTTGAATCCTCC
>JAZQWS010000143.1:0-5197 GCA_045632465.1 Eubacteriales bacterium | reverse complement strand
CGATTTTTTTCGGAGGAATTTTTATTTTACCCTTGACAAGGAAAGTGACATATGATATAATATATTTAACAATTAGGTTAAATGTTAAATGAAAGGGAAACAAAATGGGAATTCAAAACACCATGCGTGCGCTTTCCGATCCGATCCGCCGCGAGATCCTGAATCTCTTGAAGAAGGGAAGAATGGCGGCCGGCGATATTGTGGAGCACTTTGCGGTCACGGGCGCTTCGATTTCCAGGCATCTTTCGGTGCTGAAGGAGGCGGATCTGATCCGTGATAAAAGAGAAGGAAAATTTATTTATTACGAGTTGAATGCATCTGTGTTGGAGGAAATCCTGCTTTGGATCGCAGATTTGAAGGGAGAGAAGAAAAATGATCAAGAACAATAAGATAAAATTTATTATATCCTCGCTCATCATTCTTCTGCCGATGCTGATCGGCTTTTTCGGCGGAAAGATCCTGCCCGAGGAGATTGCCGTGCATTGGGGCTTGAGCGGCGAAGCAGACGGATATATGAACGCCACAATGACGTTTATCGTCCTGCCTCTCATTCTGCTTGTGTTCCATGTTGGATGTCTGATTTTAACCGACGTGATCTGCAAGAATCTTGAGCAGAATAAAAGGATCATGGCGATCACCTTCTGGGTTCTTCCCGTGATTTCCTTCGTTGCTTGCGGCGTCATTCTTTCTGCGGCCTTTGGGGCTTCCACAAGCCTGCTCCTTGCCTGCATCTGGATCTTGCTCGCTTTGACGTTTGTTTATATCGGCAACTATATGCCAAAAACAACGCGAAACGTGGCAATGGGCATCAAGGTAAAGTGGACGCTTTCGAGCGATGAAAACTGGAATGCAACGCATCGCTTTGCAGGAAAGGTGTGGTTCATTCTCGGCATTGTGTGCCTCGCGGCCATTCCCCTGCCGGCCAAGGTATTTCCCTTCGCGGCCCTTGCGATCATTCTGATCACGGTGGCGCTTCCCATAGCATACTCTTATTTCTTCTATAAAAAGCAGTTAGAGAAGGGGGAAATCACAAAGGAGTCGGCCGCTTCAGCCTATGGCGACCTCGTGAAAAATCCGAAGGCCGCAAAGAAAACGAGCGTAATTCTTTTCGTTGTTTTGGCTATCCTCCTGCCGATCATTCTCTTCACGGGCAAGATCGAAGCGACAGCAGGCGAGGACGCACTCACTGTGGAGGCTACCTTCTGGAACGATCTTTTGCTGAAATATGAGGATATCGATTCGGCTGAATACCGCGCCGATGGCATTGACGGCGAGAGAATCGGAGGCTTCGGCTCGGGAAAATTGCTTCTCGGAAACTTTAAAAACAGCGAGCTCGGTCTGTATACGAGATATACCTACACCGGAGATAAGGCTTGCATTCTTCTGAAAAACGGGGATAGAAGCATCGTGATCGGTCTTGAAAATGATGCAAAAACAGAAGCGCTTTATAACGAAATTTCAAAAAACATTCATCAATGATTTTGAGAGAGATGGAACGGAGAAAACGTTTCATCTCTCTCCTTTTTGCGCAAAACGAAAACAATAGTTTACAAAAACCATCATTTTATCGAATTTTTTTGTTTGATTCTTTGCCTTGCCAAACGTAAAAAAACAACAAAAAAGATGCGCATTTTGGTTTTTGAATTGTTTCGGAAGAAGTCGCATTCGCCCAGCGCTCGTTTTCTTTTTTTGGGCTTGGAATTTTCCTTGTCTTTTGAGGTGTGAAGAAATTTGCACGAAAATGCGAAATTTGTGAAAAATCAAGCAAAACTCGCGGTCACCTCTTGACAAAGCAGGATTATTTTGGTATTCTATACATATAAATATTTATTAATGCAATATAAGGAGCAAGGATATGAAATATTATCTTGCGATCGATATCGGCGCGTCCTCCGGCCGCCATATCATCGGTTATGCAGATGAAAACGGTAAGCTCGTAACGGAGGAGCTTTACCGCTTCCCGAACGGCATGCAGAAGCAGGACGGGCATCTCGTTTGGGATACCGAGGCATTGCTGAAAAGCGTGCTTGAGGGCATCAAGGTCAGCCTCGCAAAGTATCCGAAGATCGAAAGCCTTTCCATCGATACCTGGGGCGTGGATTACGTTTTGATGAAGGGTGACACGCCTGTCACTCCCACTTATGCATACCGCGATGACCGCACCGCACCCGCGATCGAGGCCGTGCACAAGATCCTTCCCTTTGAGAAGTTGTTTGAAAAAACCGGCATCCAGTTCCAGCCCTTCAACACGGTGTATCAGCTCTATGACGATCTGACGAAGGGGCGCCTCGAGGGTGTAACCGATTTTCTCATGATCCCCGAGTATCTCATGTACCGTCTGACGGGAGTGAAGAAAAAGGAATACACGAACGCCACCACCATGGGTATGGTAAACGCGGCGGCGCGTGCATTTGATATGGATATCGTAAAGGCGCTCGGCCTGCCCAAGAATATTTTCCCCGCGCTCTCCGAGCCCGGAACGCTCCTTGGCGATCTGAAGCCCGAATACGCCGCATACGTTGGCGGCAACGTGAAGGTTCGCCTCTGCGCAACCCATGATACGGCGAGTGCCGTTGAGGGAATTCCCATGGAGGGAAATGCGCCCTACGTTTCCTCCGGCACGTGGTCGATCCTTGGAATCAAATCAAACGTTCCGCACACCGATGCCGTGAGCTGCAAGGCTGAGTATTCGAATGAGGGCGGCGTTGGCTACATTCGTTATCAGACGAACATCATGGGCCTCTGGATCGTTCAGTCCCTGCAGAAGGAGCTTTGCCCGGACGTTTCCTTTGGAGAGATTGCCGAGAACGCCAGAAAGTCTGCCTTTGAAGGAATCTTTGATGTAAACGATGCGCGCTTTATGGCGCCCGATTCCATGAAGGCGGCCATCGATTCCGCATTTCCCGAGGGCAAAGGCCCCGCCACCGTTTCGGACTATTTTGTTTGCGCTTACCGCAGTCTTGCAGACGGCTATCGCGTTGCGATCTCGAATCTCGAGGCTTGCTCGGGCGAGAAGTTTGATAGCCTCTATATCGTTGGCGGTGGTGCGAAGAATACCTATCTCAATGAGCTGACGGAAAAGGCCATCGGCCGCAAGGTGCTGGCTTTCCCCATTGAGGCAACTGCCATTGGAAACCTCCGCGTGCAGATGCGCGAGGACGGAATCTCCTTCACGATTTGATTATAAAATACAAACAACAGATACACGAAAGGTGCTTACTATGACTAACTACGAGTACGCAAAACAAGCATACGCCGCCTTCGGTGTGGACACCGAGCAGGCGCTTACACAGCTCGCCACCATCCCGGTTTCCATCCATTGCTGGCAGGGTGACGACGTTGTCGGCTTTGACGGTGCGGGTGCCGCTTCCGGCGGTATTCAGACCACGGGTAACTATCTTGGCCGCGCACGCACGCCCGAGGAGCTGATGGCAGATATCAAGCTCGCCTTCGCGCAGGTTCCCGGAAAGAAGAGACTCAACCTCCATGCCTGCTATGCCTTCCTCGGCGAGGAAAAGGGAAAGGTGGATAGAGATGCATACCGCCCCGAGCATTTTGCTCCCTGGGTAAAGTTTGCGAAGGAAATCGGCCTGGACGGCATTGATTTCAACCCCACTTGCTTCAGCCATCCTATGGTGAAGGACGGCCTCACGCTCTCCTCTCCCGATAAGGAAGTAAGAGATTTCTGGATCCGTCATTGCATCGCATCCCTGCGTATCACCGAGGCTCTTGCAAGAGAAATGGGCAAGCCCGCTCTCATGAATATCTGGATTCCCGACGGATTTAAGGATGTTCCCGCAGACCGTCTTTCTCCCAGACTTCGTCTCAAGGATTCTCTTGATCAGATCCTTGCCGCAGGCTTCGATAAGAGCCTGATCACCGTTGCCGTTGAGAGCAAGGTGTTTGGTATCGGCGTTGAGAGCTACACGGTTGGTAACAACGAGTTCTATCAGAACTATGCCGCAAAGAACGATATCTGCTGCCTGCTTGATAACGGACATTATCATCCCACGGAGTGCGTGAGCGATAAGATCCCCGCCCTCCTTGCATTCTACGATAAGGTAGCTCTGCACGTAACGCGCGGTGTTCGCTGGGATAGCGACCACGTGGTAACGTTTGAGGATGAGCTCAAGGAGATCGCAAAGGAGATCGTTCGAAGCGATGCCACCGAGAAGGTGCTGATCGGTCTTGATTACTTTGATGCATCCATCAACCGTCTTGCCGCTTGGGCAACAGGCGCGAGAAACATGCAGAAGGCTTTGCTCTATGCGCTTCTTTGCCCCAACAAGATGCTTGCAGATCTGCAGGATAAGGCAGACTTCACCAAGCTCCTCGTTATGCAGGAGGAGATCAAAACGCTGCCTATGGGCGCGGTTTGGAGCGAATATCTCACCCGCCAGGGCGTGGCAGACGCAAATTGGATCGACACCATTCTGGATTACGAAAAGAACGTTCTTGTAAACAGAGTTTGACATTTGGAGGCTTTATGAGCAAAAACATTCGTTTTGGCGTTATTGGATGCAGCGGTATGGCGCTTAGACATATGGAGGGCGTGAAGCAGTATGAAAATGCCACCCTCGTGGCCTACTGCGATCTGGACGATGGACGTCTTGCCGCCGCCGCGGAGCTTTATCCCGAGGCAAAGGCCTTTAAGGATTATAAGGAAATGCTGAAGGAGGAGCTCGATGCTCTGATCGTCGTATCCCCCGATCAGCTCCATAGAGAGATGTGCGTGGAGGCGCTGAATCTCGGCCTGCATGTGCTCTGCGAGAAGCCCCTGGCACTCACCGAGGAGGATGCCGCCGCGATCCGTGATGCGGCCGCCGCATCGGATAAGAAGTTCATGGTTGGCCAGATCTGCCGCTATACACCCAGTTTCGTAAAGGCAAAGGAGATCGTGGATTCCGGCAAGATCGGCGCGCTTACCTTCGTTGAGTCTGAGTATGCGCACGATTACGGTCATATCTACGAGGATGCCCCTCGCGGCACCTGGAGAAAGGATCCCCTCCGCAACGGCGTTGTCGGCGGCGGATGCCACGCGATCGACCTCCTGCGTTGGATCGCGGGTGACGTAACCGAGGTTTGCGGCATCTCCAACAAGAAGTATTATCCCGAGCTTCCTTACGACGATACGCATATTGCTATTATGAAGCTTGAGGGTGGCGTGATCGGAAAGGTGTTCGTTTCGGTTGCCGTT
>JAZQWS010000142.1:0-1494 GCA_045632465.1 Eubacteriales bacterium | reverse complement strand
AGCTCGGGGTCGTAGGGGAGCTTATGCTCCTCGAGCTTTCCTTGAATGATGCCGAGCGAGAGACGCGTGCCGTAGATGGGAACGCGCAGCTGTGCGAGCACGTAAGCGGCGGCGCCGACGTGATCCTCATGACCGTGCGTGATCAGAATACCGCGCACGCGATGTGCGTTCTGCACAAGATAGGAAATATCGGGGATCACCAGATCAACGCCCGGCATCTCCTCGTCGGGGAAGGCAATGCCGCAATCGACAACGAGCATCTCCTCGCCGTACTCGATCACGGCAAGGTTTTTGCCGATCTCCTGCAGTCCGCCCAGCATCACCACGCGAAGACTGCCCTTCGGCTCCTTGTCGGCACTGCCGCGCTTGCGCGAGAAGAGCGGACGCTTCTCGTTTTTCCCTGCAACTGCCGCATGCGGCGCACGCGCCGTCTCGGTCTCCTTCTTCGGCTTTTCCTTCCTTGTGCGCACGGGCTTTTTCGTCTCCTGTGCGGACGGCTTTTCCTTCTTCGCGGATGCGGCAAGCCTTTCCTCCTTTTTGAGCGAGGCGGCTTTTTCTGCGGCTTTTTCTGCGCCCTTTCCCGCTTTTGCAGGGAAGGGGCGGCGTTTTTTCGGGTTGTTTTTTTGACTTATACTGTCGGTCTTGCTGTTTTTTTCTTTTTTCTCCATATAAATTCCTTTCCTTGTATGCTTTTGAGAATGACGAACAAACCCCTCGTTTCCGAAGGGCTTTCAATATCCGAGGATGCACACCTTCCGCACTCCTCTTACATTCAACGTGCAGAACACGGAGAGTGGAAACTCCGTTTCTCGCATTTACCGTATCTATTGTACCATATTCTTGAAGAAATTGCAAGTCCCTTATGAAAAAATAAAGAAGGCAAGCAAAAAGCCGAACGCAAAGCCCAGCACGTGCAAAAGGATCGGCAAAAGAATGCGCCGTTTTCCCGTTGCCGTCTTGCGATTGCGGTTTTCACCGACGATGCGGTTTGCCTCATCCACAAGGCTTCTTTCGCTCTTGTCCGCCCGCCCCTCCTTCAACACAAAATACGCGGTGTCGAACTCATCACTGCCCGTACCGTGCAGAACGATCATATTCCGTTTGCATCCCTTTAGCATACCGTTTCTCTCTTTTCTTTTATGTAATGCTACCATTATAGACAAGAGAGAAGAAATTCATTCAAAAAAGCAGATCGTTGCGCATACATGCTGCGCATATGAAAATCAGCGAAAACGGGGGGATAGCGGGAGGCTATCCGCCTCCTCTGCAATTATCGCAAAATCCATGTGTTTTCTCTTTTCTGTAGCATAAAGCACTTTCGTCAACCAATGCAGAGAAGCAAAGACAAGCGAAGCAGTCATAACCACCGGCTAAGCCGGTGGCTTGCTCAGCCCTATAAGGGCATGTTACTGGCGGGGCTGAAAGCCCACTGAAACATTTGACACTTGCAAACTCGCCCTACTGCCACAGATGTGGCTACTATTTCGCCTCCCT
>JAZQWS010000141.1:0-1009 GCA_045632465.1 Eubacteriales bacterium | reverse complement strand
CCCGAAACCGAGGTGATCAAAAATCCCGCACGCTTCACGCTTTTGTTTGCCCCGATTTACAGAAGCTATGCGTTCTCCTTGCCCGAAAACCGGGAGAAGAGCGTGCTTTTGCCTTACAGACGCAATAAAAATACCTTCCCTGCCACCTTTGCCGCGAGCCTTGACTATCTTGACGAATGGAAGAAGAGCTGGAAGGGACCTTGCCTTGCCTTTGAATACCATTTCTGGCGGCATTTCAACTATGATATGACGGGGCTGGAGATGTCTCGCCGCGTGTACGATGACGTGCATATTTATAAGGAGAACGGCATTGACGGCATCATCGAGGATGCAACGCCGCGTCCCTTCTTCCCGAACGGCTTTGTTTTCTACACCTATGCGCGCGCGCTCTATGACGGCTCGCTTTCCTACGAGGAGATCTTGGAGGATTATTTCTCGCACGCCTATGGCGAGGATTGGCGTCTCTTCCGCGATTATCTGGCACGCATTTTGGATGCGCTTCCTTATGCATTTTTCAGCCGCGATTGCGCCTCTAAGCGCAAGAACGTATACCGCGACACCGAAAGAGCCAAGAAAATTGCTTCTATCCGCGAGATCACCAAGGAGGGACGCGCCCTGATTGAGGCGCATTTCAATCACGAAGAAAGAGCAAGAACCATGGCGGTGCGCCTGCTTTATATGCATGCGGATCTGTGCGATATGATCGCAGATTTCATGGAGGCGAAGGCCTTGGGCGACGAGGAGCGGGCAACCGAGCTCTTTGAGCACGCTCGCATCACCTTCGGCCGCGGATGCCGTGAGTATCATACCTATTTTGATCACTACGCATTCTTCGCTGAGATCGTGAACGTAAACAAGCTGAAATCTCCGCAGAATCTTGAGGTTTTCGATATTTAAGCATAAAAATGTTGCGGCGCGTGGCGCGCCAAGAAAGAAAAACGAGTGAGGTGAAAAAGATCCTCACTCGTTTTGTTTTTGATTAAAAAACATTTATTGCAAACAATTGTTG
>JAZQWS010000140.1:0-3341 GCA_045632465.1 Eubacteriales bacterium | reverse complement strand
GATCTCGCTATTCTGCATTTTCTCGCGCACGAGCGACTCAAGCTTATCCAGAAGCTCCTTGTCAGTCTCGATGAGCTTTCTCACGTTTTCCTTACCCTGGCCAAGGCGCTGACCTTCAAAATAGAACCATGCGCCGCTCTTTTCCACAACCTCCAACTGGATGGCGAGGTCGATCACCTCGGTGGACTTAGAAATGCCCGAGCCGTAAAGAATATCAAATTCCGCGGTCTTGAAGGGGGGAGCAACCTTATTCTTTACCACCTTGCAGCGCGTGCGGGAGCCGTAAATATCCGATCCGTTCTTCAGAGTATCCACCTTTCTTACGTCGATACGAACGGAAGCGTAGAACTTCAGCGCGCGGCCGCCCGTGGTAACCTCGGGATTGCCGTACATAACGCCAACCTTCTCACGAAGCTGGTTGGTGAAGATCACGATGCAGTTCGACTTTGCGATCGCGCCCGAGAGCTTACGCATAGCCTGGGACATCAGTCTTGCCTGCACGCCCACGTGGGATGCGCCCATGTCGCCCTCGATCTCCTGGCGGGGAACAAGCGCGGCAACCGAGTCGATAACGATGATATCGATCGCGCCGGAGTTTACCAGCGTCTCAGCGATCTCAAGCGCCTGCTCGCCGCAGTCAGGCTGGGAAACGAGAAGGTTATTGATATCCACGCCGAGCTTCTTTGCGTAGATAGGATCGAGCGCATGCTCCGCGACGATGAAAGCGGCCTCGCCGCCCTGCTTCTGCACCTCTGCCACAACGTGAAGCGCAATGGTGGTCTTACCCGAGGATTCCGGGCCGTAGATCTCGGTGATTCTTCCCTTCGGAATGCCGCCGATACCAAGCGCAAGGTCCAGCGTGAGCGATCCGGTAGAAACGGCGGAAACGTTCATGTTCGCATTCTCGCCAAGGCGCATGATCGAGCCCTTGCCGCACTCTCTTTCGATGCGGGAAAGAACGGTTTCCAGCGCAGCCTTCTTATCTGCTGCAGGGGATGCCTTTGCCTCTGCCGCAGCGGTAGTCTTTTTCGTTGCCATAATTTATATCTCCTGTTATTTTATTTCAATTTGGTTTTATCAATGCCGGCTCATCATCGCATTTTGACGAGGGGAAATTTCGAAAGACAAGGCGTAAGGCAGTGAGCAAGGTGAAGCCGTAGAAGACTACGGCGATCCGAGCGAATCTGCCGACAACGCAGTATTTCGGTTTTATTTTGCGCATTCATTCCGTCTGCGCATTTTGACGAGGGGAAATTTCGAAAGACAAGGCGTAAGGCAGTGAGCAAGGTGAAGCCGTAGAAGACTACGGCGATCCGAGCGAATCTGCCGACAACGCAGTATTTCGGAATTTACACCGTCAAAAAAGTTTGGCGCATCCGATCGGACGAACGCGCAGAAGCATCGCAGATCCCTCTCCCAAAACGGCGTCCATCGTTTGCACGTAGCAAGCCGCATCCTCGGCCTTAACAAAGGCAAGGATCGTGCCCGCAAAGCCGCCGCCGTGCACGCGGAAGGCGCCCTCATGCGTCTGCATGAATCCATCCGTCAGCGCAAGCGCAAGAGAAAGCCCCTGCTCATCCACAGCCTTCACGGTGTAAACGTTCTGCAGATACTCAAAGGAGGAGTGGCCGGAGGCGAGGATCTCTTTGAAGAATGCGGGAATATCGTTTGAAAGAAGCGCCGCCTTTGCCGCCAAAACTCTCTCGTTTTCGCGCAAAAAATGCATAGCGCGCAGAAGTGCGCGGTCGCCAAGCGCCGTGCGGATCTCTGCCGCCTTAGCGAGAAGCTCCGCCTCGGTCAGGCCGCGAAGCACCTCTCGGCCAAGCAGAGCGGCAACCGACTTCATCTCCTTCGGCACGGAAGCGTAATCCTCGTTCAGATCCGCGTGATTGCCACCTGTATTCACGATGCAAAGCAGATATCCACGCTCAGAAAGAGCGGCGGGAATCGGCTCGATCACGGGCTTCTGCGGATCGGCAAAATCAATGAAAACGAAGCCGCCAACGGCACAAGCCGTCTGATCCATGAGTCCGCAGGGCTTGCCGAAGAAAACGTTCTCGGCATACTGAGAGATCTGCGCGATCGCAACGCTCGAAACAGCGCCGTCATTATAAAGATGATTCATCACGTTTCCGATCATAACCTCAAAGGCCGCCGAGGAGGAAATGCCGCTACCCTTCAGCACCTCGGTGGTGAGATATGCATCAAAGCCGCCGATGGAATATCCTTCCTTCAAAAATCCTGCCGCAACGCCTGCAACCAGCGCAGCAGAGGAATAATTCTCAAAATTATCGGGATCGTCAAGAAGCGAGAGATCCACGGTTTCGGGCTCGTAGCCCTCAGAAAGCATGCGGATCACGCCGTCCTCATTCGGGGAAACAACGGCGATCACGTCGCGGTCGATCGCGGCGGCGATTACGCATCCGCGGTTATGGTCGGTATGATTTCCGATCGTTTCGCTTCTGCCGGGAACGGAAAGAAGAGAAACCTCTCTTCCCTCTCCGTAGATGCCTTCAAACGACTCCACGGCCATAGTCATGCGTGCGGTCTGCTTTTCTACGTCTGCATAGAGATGGGCGAAAGCGGAAAGCGCGCCCTCCTTCAATGCTTTTTTAAGTTCGGTGCTTGTCATAAAAACTCCTTAGCAAAATTCTCAATCGCGGTACGCGTAATGCGCGCGTGCAAAGGGAGCAAGATGCTCCATCGCCTCCGCGAATATCTCATCCATCGGGCGCATATGGCCCGCATCGGTATCCATATAAATTCTTTTCGCATCCGCCACGCGGCGAAACCAGGTCTGCTGGCGCTTGGCGTAATGGCGCGTGCCGAGGCAAATCGCCGCCTCCACGTCCGCAAGACTGCATTCCCCGCGAAAATACGGAAGGAATTCCTTGTATCCGATCGCGCCCATGGCGGCCGTGTCGGTTGAAAGAAGTCCCTCTCGGTAAAGCGTCTCCACCTCGGAGAGAAGCCCCTCCTCCATCATGATGCGAACGCGCTTGTCAATGCGCGAATAAAGAAGATCGCGATTTTTGAAGTCCAAGGTCACGTGGCAGATCTGCATTGCGCCCTCGCCCTCGCGGCTCTCCTTATCCCATGCGCTCTTCGATTTGCCCGTGGTATCAAAGATCTCCAGGGCGCGCAAAACGCGGCGCACGTTGTTTTTATGTATGATCGCGGCACTCTCGGGATCGACCTCAGTGAGGCGGGCGTGCAAGCGCACTCTGCCCTCCTCCGTTGCGGCCTCCGCCGCATAGCGTTGCATATATTCCTCGCTTCGACCGGGCGTTGCTTCCTCTTCTTTTCTCGTGAGAGCGGAGATATAAAGCCCCGTGCCTCCC
>JAZQWS010000139.1:0-7316 GCA_045632465.1 Eubacteriales bacterium | reverse complement strand
AGCCACAGTCATCGTTTGAACGGAACATCTGAGATGCGCTCGGCATATAGAAATGTGCGCCGGGAACAGAGGAATAGATACGGATATGCACTGCCGAACCGTCGATAAAGCCGCTCTGCGTGCTGGTTACGCTATGACCGTTCAGGTCAAAATAGGTGTTAACGCCCTGGCTCTTTCTGGGGCTGGGCATAATGTTAATAGAGAAGCTCGATACGGAAACGTCTGCATAGAGCTTGATGCGGATCTCACCTGCGCTACCCGAGGAGCCGAGCTCCTGCGCGGAATATGCACCGGTATTGGTTCCGTCACCCTTATCACCCGTATTGGATTTGCTAAGGTACTGATGCGCGTTATTCTCGTAGTGATAAATCACTCTGAATTCCGAATCAGCGGTAAGTCTTTCCCAGGTTACGTAGTAAACCTGCTGGGTACCCTGTGTACCTGCAACGGTTGCGTTGATGGTTTTGCCAAGATGCTCATCGGCAACGGTGGCGGGAATGCCTTCCCATGCGGTGCCGGTTGCGGTGTACTTATACGCCTTGCCATCCTCGGCAACGTATGCAAAATCCGCAGGAACTGCGGGGGGAACAACGGTTTCGCCCTTTGCGTAGGTCTGAACCGTTCCGTCCATATACTTAATCGTCAGGACGTCGGACTCGCCGGCCGCGAAAGCGGCCACAGCGAGAAGTCCAACGAGCATAAGCACGGACAGAGCGAAAACGAGGAGTTTTTTATTCAGTTTCATAAGTCTCTCCTTTTCTGATTATGCCACATAGGCAGCGGCAAGAGTTGCGAATACGGAAAGTGCTCTTGCATAACCGGGAATATAGCCCATGTTCTGCATGGTCATTGCATTTGCATAGTTTGCGATGCTATAGTTGAAGGATTCAACCTGCTCACCATACATCTTTACGCTGATATCATAGCCATCTGCAAGCTCGCAGAAGGGAACGTTATCAAGAACTACGTAACAGTTACCGTCAATCTCTACAATATTCTTATAGATGAAGGTTGCCTTTACGCCGCCCTCGCCGGGAAGAGATACGATGATCTCACCCTTGAAATCAGCATCCACACGAAGTGCAAGGCTTACCTGCTCATCCACGATGTACAGCGCACCACGGATATAATCGGAGGAAAGCGCCTCGGTTTCAACAGCAACGTATTCGGTTGCATACTCCGCATTTGCCGCAAGGATCGCGGGAAGCGCGCTTTCAACATCGTACTTGAAGTAGTTGATGATGGAATCAACGTAAGTGAGGAGGGCATATACAAGTGCCTTATCTTCATCGGCATATTCGCCGGCAAAGATCTCACGCGCATAATCAAGAAGGGATACGTTTGCGGTTACGATTTCGATCTCCTCACCAAAGGCAACGCCAACCTCGAGGGTTACGGGAAGGAGACAATCTGCAAAGGATTCAAACTCAACGGGAATTACGTAGTAATCCACGCCGTCGATCGTTTCAACTGCGATGTCTGCAAAGTTCAGAGCTTCACCGTTGAATACGATGGACTCAATTCCCTCCTGCTTCTGCAGGTAGAAGATGAAGTTGAGCGCTTCGGTTACAACGATCTGGCCCTTGAGCTTGCCTTCGTCTGCAATGAAGAGGCAGACAAACTCGGTGTCCTCATAGAACGCTTCTTCGGTTACATAGGAGTAATAATAGCCTTCGATTGCTTCTGCGAAGAAGCCGGGGATAGAGCCGATGTAGTAATCAAAGGTTCCCTTTACCTCACCCTTATACGTGAAGGTTGCGGTTACGATCTTGGAAGCATCGGAGGTTACGGCACGGGTGTAGGTAACTTCAAAGGTGGTGCCACCGCAGGTTACATACTCAACGTTGTTATTGTAGATCAGGCCATCCAGAGTCTCGTCGTCGTGGAATACAGTTCCGGTCATAACTACGTTTCTATAACCATCACAATCAATGTCCAGATTATAGAGCTTGGAATCATTGATCACAACGTTTGTAGTATTGTTAAGGATAACACGAGTACCATAATTACCAAAGTTATAAATAGATACGTTATCCAGGGTTACGTCGGCATGGAAGAGCGAGGTCCAGAATCCGATATAGTAAATCGTTCCGTTTTCAACGGTGATAGGCGCAAGGTTGCTGACCTTTTCAGACACCGTTAACACATGACCGTTCAGGTTCAAGGTTACAGCGGGGTCGAAGAAAGCGATAGATGCGAATTCGATATCCGCGTAGAAGCGGAGCTCTGCACCGTCATTTGCCTCGGCAAGAGCAGCTACAAGCTCAGCGCTGAGATCCTCTGCATTGAGAAGCACGTGGCCAACGATTTCGCCGTCCTTTACAATTGCAAACGCAAGAGCGTTTTCTACATAATTAATATTAGCAAAAGCATCTGCAGACTTTCCTGCCATCTCGGCGGTTACAACCGCGTTTGCAAGATAGCCCTTATAGCCTTCAACGGATACATAATATCCATCCTTATAGTAAGGAGAAACAAGTTCCTCGGCGGCAGGGATCTGCAGAACGGAGCCAACGAGGTAATATTCGGTATCAGCACCATCGTAGGTTACGGTGAAAATCTCGGTTGCTTTGCCGTAGCCAAGGAAGGTTACGATCTCGCCGTTCATCTCAACAACGTACTGTGCAAGAGTGGTGCCTGCGGGCTTCGAGCCATATACTGCGAGAAGTCCTGCCTCGGTATCAGCCTTGGTTACACCGGAGATTGCGTACGTATCAAGATGGGCATTCTTCGTGAGGTCAATACCTGCGAAGGTGCAATCCTTCATCGTGAGAGAGAAGGTCTTGCTATCGTCAGCGGGAGAGCCTGCGGCAAAGTTTCCATTTCCAACAAAGGAGAAAATGGGGATCACCTTCTTGGAGGTGATAACAACGTTTTCAAGGGAGTAGATCGCGTTTCTCTTCCAGGTATGCACACCGAGAACAGCAACAGCCTCATCGCCGGTCATCATAATCTTTGCATTCTTGATAGAAACATTGAAAAGACCGGAGAATGCGGTGGACTTACCGGTAATAACGTAAGTACCGCCATTGATCTGCACGTTTGCGGAGCCTGCCTCGAAGGAATGGAGGAATGCTCTCTCACCCGTGTAGGTGATATTCGCACCGTCAACCACGAAGTTTGCACCCGAGCCCTCACCAATCACTACGAGAGCGAAGGGAGCGTTGTTCACGATCTCGGCACCCGCGATGGAGGACTTGATCGTGAAGGTGTAGCTAGAGGAAACCTCAAATACGAACACACCGTGACAATCCTTGGGATAAGTGCCGGCCTGGTTAGAGTTCGAGGGGTTGATACCCTTGGCATCTGCGGAAACCTCAAACTTATGACCGTTGAGGTCGAGGGTTACGTTACCCATTGTGAAGCTCTTGTACTCATCGGCGGAATCGGACTTTCCGAGAGGGCCAAAGCCAATAGCCTCGGGAATCACAACGTCTGCATAAAGCTTGATATCTGCGCCGCTATTGATCTGATCGAAGGTTTCATAGAATACCTGACCGATCTCAGCCGCGGTGAGGTCGCCGAGAAGGAGATAGCCGGGGATCGTTCCAAGCGTCCACTTCATTGCAAGAGGTGCTGCGGAATCATAGGATACTTCAACATATCCAACCGTTCCGATTATATTGTCGGTTACAACATCCTGCGCAGCATAGGAAGCACCGCCGAAATAGGAGGCCGTTCCGTTTGCATTCTCTACAATATAGTTTAAGGCAGAGGCAGGTGCGGAGGGAGTGGTTCCTACCATCCAATAGTCGGTGTAAATACCGCCCCAGTTCACGCCGTATGCCACGGAGGTATCGGTGATGAAGGTGGAATCAAACACATAGGTGTTTCCGTCTACAACCACGGTCTGCTCCGCAATGTGGGCAACGTACTCACCTGCGGGACGCTCGGGCATTGCATCGGTGAAGCCTACAACCGTTGTGCCGCTGTACTTCAGCTCCTTACCGCCGTAAGAAGCGGCAGGATCTACGTTATAGAACTTGCAGTTCTTGAACTCGGGGTTGCCGTTCATCGTTGCGTTCGAGAAAATCTTTCCAAGACCGCCTGCGGTGTTGATGAAGGTACATCCGTCGTAGATACGAGCATCCTTTGCAGACTGCTCGATGGGAGAGGTTGCCGCCTTGCAGGTTACGAAGGTACAGTTACGGATTTTCTGAACCTGGCTGTTCGAGACGTTACCAACACGGCCGATAACGAGCATGTAGGTTGAGGTGCTGGCCGCGGTCTGCACGTACTTACCACCAAGGAAGTATGCACCGGTACCGTACATATCCGTGTTGATTGCCTTACAGTAAACGGTGAGGTTATCGTAATACTTCGCGCCGTTTTCGGAATCCTCACCAACGTAGAGCTTACCCCACTGCTGAATACCGTTCACCTTACCGTCATTGGTACGGAATGCGCAAGAGCCTGCACTCGCATCCAGAACGCCGCCGGGCTTAGAGGAATACAGATAGAAGGAATACTGTCTTACGTCAAGCGCGATGCCCGAGCTCGTGATGGTCAGCTTATGACCGTTCAGGTCGAGGTAGTAGTTAAGGCTGGTATTCGCGCCCTGCACGGCAAGAGAGGCACAGCTGATGTCCTCATACAACGTTACCGTTGCGCCTGCAGGAGAGAGCATTGCCTGCATATAGGTTCTGAAGTCCGTTGCTACAGTCGAAGCATCGGTGTAATAAATGGTGCTACCGCCTGTTTCGGCTACGGAGAAGTAAACCTTATCGTAACCGGAAGCCGTGATCGTTTTGCCGATCAAATCTTCGGTTATCGTGAGGCTTGCGAGAGGCGCACCGTCTACAGAGAACTTCCAGCCATCGCCGGCGTTCTTATAGAGGGTGTTACCTGCACCGGCATACGTTGCACCGAAGGGCGGGATGATCGTTTCGCCCACGGCATACTGCGCGGTGGTTCCGTCCGGATACTGAACGGTTGCCTTGTCCCCCTCGGCAGATACGCACATTGCAAACGCGGCAATGAGCATCACCAGAGAGAGAACGAGAACGAGGAGTTTTTTGCTGTTTTTCATACTTTTCTCCTTAGATTTGATAATTTAGAATTATACACGTATATTATAGCATTTTATTCCCGAAATTTCCATTGATAAATGCAACAATCTTTTTTGTGTAAATTGTATAATAATATAAAGGAGGGGAAGAATGTGGGTGAGCGAGAGAGGTATTCGCCCTATAGGTGCAACGAGATAACCAAGCGAAGCCGAATGCCGAGCGGAAGGGCTGAAGGATGGCGGGAGAAACGGACCGTCGAGGTAGCGAAGCGGCGGAACGGGAGTGAATTGCGTTAATAACGCAAGAGCCGTTCCGTGACCGAGCCGCGGCAAGACCGCCGGTCCCTACGGGGAGATGCGTGTATTGTGCCGCGTAGAGGGGAGAGCGGGACGTCGAGGCGCCGTCCCCTATGAGGGAGATTCGTGTATTGTCCCACGTAGGGGGAGAGCGGGACGTCGAGGCGCCGTCCCCTACCGGGAGATTCGCGTATTGTCCCGCGCAGGGGGGAGAGCGGGACGTCGAGGCGCCGTCCCCTACCGGGAGATTTGCGTATTGTGCCGCGGAGGGGATGGTGGGAGGCTGATAGCCTCCCCTACGAGGGCTCCTTCCGTCGCGGCGTTGCCGCGCCACCTCCCTCCCGGAGGGAGGCTCGACGAGGAGTGGGACGTTGGGGCGTAGCGGAGCAAAGAGAAAGGAGACAAGGAAAATGAGAGGTTTTATTGAAGGAGTTTTGGTGATTTTGCTATCGGCGGTGCTGATGGCGGCGATTCCGACCGAGGCGGAGGGAAATATCTACGAGGACACGGTGCGACTACATATTTTAGCGCATTCGGATGAGGCAGCGGATCAAGAAGTAAAGATTTATGTACGCGACTACTTACTTTCGGCTTACGGCGAGGTGCTTTCGGGATACGAGGGCGCGGAGGCGGCAGAGGCGGCGATGGAGGCACTTTTGCCCGAGATGGAGGCGGATATTGCGCGCGTTCTTTCAGAACGGGGCGCGGATTACGGCGCGCGGGTGGTGATCTCCGAGGAATGGTACGAGAGGCGGGTGTACGCCGATGCGGTGTATCCCGCGGGGCGATACACTTCCCTGCGCGTGATTTTGGGGGATGGCGCAGGAAAAAATTGGTGGTGCGTGATGTTTCCGCCGCTTTGCTTGGATATGGCGCTCGGCGAGGAGATCCCCTATTCCGAGGAGGAGCAGGCGCTGATCGGCGGAAAATACAAGGCGAAGCTCAAGGCGCTTGAGATCGCGGCGAGGTTTTGGGGATAGAAGAAGCAGGAGCATACAGGATGCTCCCCTACGGGGAGAGATGGCAGGGGCGGGAGAACGGGACGTCGAGGCGCCGTCCCCTACCGGGAGATTGCGTATTGTCCCGCGTAGAGGGGAGCGGGACGTCGAGGCGCCGTCCCCTACCGGGAGATTCGCGTATTGTCCCGCGTAGAGGAGAGCGGGACGTCGAGGCGCCGTCCCCTACCGGGAGATTCGCGCATTGTCCCGCGCAGGGGGGGAGCGGGACGTCGAGGCGCCGTCCCCTACGAGGGGTATGAGAGATAGGTTGCGCGGTGAAAGTTGAAATTTCGGGGTTGATTTTTTCCCTTTTTTATGTTAAAATATAGCATGAGAATCGGATGCGAGAATTTTCAGGTCGTTTTCCTGCCGAAAAACGAAAAAACGGAAATTCAGCACGAAACAACGCGCATTCGGTTTTGACTTGAGTATTCGTTTATTTTTTGCGCGGTCGCCTCAGGCGGCAGAATGGAGATTATTATGGCACAAGCAAAGGGCGAGAATCGCACGATCGCCGAGAATCGCAAGGCGCGGCACGATTATTTCGTGGAAGAGACATACGAGGCCGGCATTGCGCTTTACGGCACAGAGGTGAAGTCCATTCGTCGCGGCGGCGTTAATCTCAAGGATTCTTACTGCGACATCCGCGACGGCGAGATGTTTGCGCTCGGCGTTCATATCAGCCCTTACGAGCAGGGCAATATTTTTAATAAAGAGCCGCTCCGAGAGAAAAAGCTGCTCATGCACAAGAGAGAAATCATGAAGCTCATCGGTCTTGTGACGCGCGACGGCTACACGCTTGTTCCGCTTTCGCTTTATTTTTCCGGTAAGAACGTAAAGGTTGAAGTTGGACTTTGTCGCGGTAAAAAACTTTATGATAAAAGAGACGCACTTGCAGAAAAGCAAGCTGGGCGTGAAATGGATAGGCGTATGCGCGATCAATCGAAATACGATTAAATCAAAATGTACCTTTTCACTATTACTTTCTGTCTTCATATGGGCCCGTAAAGGTT
>JAZQWS010000138.1:0-1194 GCA_045632465.1 Eubacteriales bacterium | reverse complement strand
CGGGCGATCACACCGTGACTGTGGAGGTGATCGGGCTGATGAGCGGAGAGGTGCTTTCTACCCACGAAGTGACCGTGCATCTTGTGGATGCAGAGCTTCCCCAAGCCGATCTCATTTTAACCAACTGGTTCCATCAGGACTGCCTTTGCGACATCACGCACCGCCCGCTTTACAGCGATGCATATTTCGAGATTTTGGAGCAATATTTGCGCGGATACGTCCAAAATGGAATGAATACTTTACTTTTTCCAACATTCACGCCGCCTTTGGACACACCGATCGGCGGAAAACGCATGAACGTTCAGCTTGTAAAAGTGCGCGTTTTGGAAGAAGGATATGACTTTGATTTCTCTCTCGCGGAGCGCTTCGTTGACACCGCAAAGAGAGCCGGCGTTCGCACGTTTGAGCACACGCATCTCTTCTCTCAGTGGGGCGCGGCGCATGCCATTGCGATCTACGGAGAAAAGGACGGAGAAGAAATCTGTCTCTTTGACCATAACACGCCCGCCGATTCGAAGGAATACATCGCTTTTCTTAAGGCCTACCTTTCCGCATTCGCTGATTTCACCAAGCGTCTTGGCATTGAAAACGATATTTTCTATCATATTTCGGACGAGCCCGTGCCTAAAAATATCGACGGCTATCGCCGCGCAAAGGCGCTGATGCGCTCCATTTTCCCGAACGGAAAATTCGGCGATGCGCTGGACGATTACGCATTCTATAAGGAAGGTCTTGTGGAAATGCCGATCGTGGACGTGCAAAGCATCAAAAATTACGAAGGCCGCTGTGATAATTTCATGATGTATTACACGGGCGGAGAACAAACGCCCGGCCTCGTGAACCGCAGACTTTCGAGCGCACCGCAGAGAACCCGTGCGCTGGGATACGTTCTCTACAATTACAATGCGAAGGGCTTTTTGCACTGGGCGTATAACAATTACTACGGCCGCCTCTCAAACGGCATTTTCCATCCGGCGCAGGATCCCTGCTTCTACAAGAACATTCCCGGCGTTACCTACCTTGTTTACCCGGATACGGACGGTTCCCCCCTCCCCTCTTTAAGAGAAAAGCAAATGCTCGCCGCAACGCTCGATTATCGTGCGCTTCGCCTGCTTGAAGGTCTCGTTGGGCGTGAAGAAACGCTTATGATCTGCGAAAAAGCACTCGGCATGAAAATCTACGTTACCGCAGTAC
>JAZQWS010000137.1:0-19436 GCA_045632465.1 Eubacteriales bacterium | reverse complement strand
CTGCACGGCGTGTATTATGATGAAAATGAAAAGCTTTATATGCGCGCGCCCGATGCAGTGACGAGGCTGACCGAAAACGAGCGCCTTCACACGCTCGCCAGATTAACGGCGGGCGGTCGCATCCGATTTCTGTCCGATACGCCCTTTGTTGCCATCCGCGCAAAAATTCCCGCCATTTTTCCACCAACGCATATGTCGCTCACGGCGAGCCATGGCTTTTCTGTCTATGCCGACGGATATTTTCAGGCCCGCTATTCGCCCGCCATGCAGAGCATGCTCGGCGGCGTTTCGCCCGATCCCTTCCATGAATTCGTTACCTTTGAAACAAAGAAAAATCTCCTCGAGGCGGAAGGGAAAAGAGTGATTGAGGTGTATTTTCCTCTCTACGGCGGCGTGAGCGAGATCAAGATCGGCATTGCGGAGGGAGCCACGGTGGAAAAAGCCCCGCCTCATAAGATCGGAAAGCCCTTCGTTTTCTACGGAAGCTCGATCACGCAGGGCGGATGCGTTTCCCGTCCCGGAAACGATTACGTTTCCATCCTTTCAAGACGTCTTGGCGCAGATTATATTAACCTCGGATTTTCGGGCAACGGCAATGCCGAAGCCCCGATGATTGACTACGTTAATTCCTTCGATGGCTCGCTTTATGCCTTCGATTATAATATGTATGCCGACCGTCCCGATCGCATTTTGCCCCCGCATTTTTCGATCTACGAGCGCATTCGTGCGGCACACCCGAATGCCGTTATTCTGATGTACGATAAGCCCGGCTATGAGTATGACGTCTGCGAGGAGCGCGGTCGCACGATCCGCGAAACCTACGAGCGCGCCCTGGCTCTTGGGGATACGCGCGTGGCCTATGTGCCCGCCGAGAATATGTACGGCGAGAAGGAGCGCGATTGCTGCACGATCGACGGCTCGCATCCCAACGATCTCGGCGCTATGCGCATCGCCGATGCACTTTATAAAGTCATCAATCGCTTTTTCGGATAAAATAAAAAGGAGAACGCACCGAGGTGCGTTCTCCTTTTTTTCTGCGAAAGTTATTTGGCAACTTTCATTATATAATTAAATGCTCTGGAATCCGAGCGGTGCGCAAAGCGCATCCAGCTCGCCAAGGCTCTTCATGCCGCTCACGGCGTCTGCCGCGGAAAGCGCGCCAACGGCCGCCTTCGCGGAGATCCCAAGGATCTCCTTGTCGCTCTTCTCAAGGTAGATGCCGAGCAGAGCGCCCGCACAGAATGCGTCGCCCGCGCCGGTCGTTCCCTTGATAAAGCCTGCGGGAAGAGAATAGGAGGGAGCCTCCGTGTATTCGCCGCTCTTCGAGAGGCAAACGGAAAGCGCAGGCATGTGAATGATCACGCGCTCGCCGATGCCGTAGCTCATGATCTTCTCCGCGATGGCCTTGAGATTTTCTCTCTTGGGCTCAATGCCTGCAATCTTGCCGGCCTCGGATTCGTTGATGATCACGTTGTCGGTGTATTTCAGACAGGGAATAACAAGCTTATAGCGATCGGAATTCTCGCTCACAAGGTCGATCGAGGTCTTGATCCCGCGGCTCTTCGCCTTTTCGAGGATCTTTTCGCCATCGCCGTTATCCACCTTGTCGAGCAGGAGAAAATAGCCGAGATGCAGCATATCTGCCGCAAAATTCTCGAAATTGATATCCGAGAGGCCGAAATCAGCGCTTGCACCGGGGTAGGTAAAGAAGGTTCTCTGTCCGCCAACGATGCTCATAACCTCGGTGAAGCTCGTGCGCTCCTCACGGCTAACGCGGATGCCGGTCAGGTCAATGCCGCGCGATCCAAGCTCCTGAAGAAGGAATGCCTTTTCATCGTCTGCGCCAACCTTGCCGATCGCGTAAATATCGGTTTCGGGAGAAAGGGTTTTGAGATCGATTGCCACGTTCGGAACGCAGCCGCCCACCGCGCGCTTGACGGAGCGGATCTGTGTCAGCTCGCCAATCGCGGGATAGGCCGAGATCTCGTTGATTTTATCAACCAGGATGCTTCCTGCAACTGCGATTCCTGCCATATTAGTTCACATCAGGGCAGAGAGGACCTGCCAGCTCCTCAAGGAAGAAGAGCTTACCGGGGATGGTGGGGATGAAGCTGGAGGTGATGAATCTGGTGGGCTTGTAGCGAAGCGTCATCCAGAAGCTCATGCCCTGCCACTGCATACCGCGGGAGAAGGTACCGTCAGCACCGCCGATTGCGTAGTCAGCCTGGAACATAAGGCCGGGGCCCATGGTGTTTGCACGGCAGGGAACCATGCTGGTGCGGCTTCTGAAGGAGGTGATTGCGTTCTGCTCGATGGTCAGGGGATGAAGCTTTGCCGCAATTCTGTAGGGCTGCTTCAGCCACTCTTCATCGGAGGTGAACTCGGAGCCGAACTGGGGCTCCCAGAATGCGATGTGGCACATACGGCCGATACCGTAAACGAGAACGAGCTTAGCGCCATCCTTCTTGAGAGCAGCGATCTTCTCGGGGTAGGTAGGAAGGTTGTCCTTGGTTGCGAAGTTTCTGTGATCCTTCGGAACGGTCAGCTCGCCAAGGGGATTGTAGAATGCAGTCTCCATTGCGTTCTGGAAGGAAGCCTCGCCGGTGATGGTGTTGCCATCGGCGTCAGCCCACTCGTCCATGTTGAAGCACCAAACGTTCTTGCAGGAAACGTTCCACTCCTTAAGGAAGTAAACGGCCCACTTGTACATACCCATAGGACCAACGGGAAGGATGAAAGCGATCTTCTCACCTCTCTCGTTTGCCTTCTTGATCTCGTTTGCGATCTCGTGGCCCATCTTTACGTTGAACTCATCGAGGCTGTTGCACATAACGGGAGAGAAGTCCTTGTTCCAGAAATCCTGTCTGTCAAGCACCTCGGAGGGCGCGTGAGAGCAGCAGGCATCAATCTTTGCGAAATCCCATCCTTCGGGATAGAAGCCTTCGAGAAGGCTGCCTTTAACGGTAGAATTGAAATCCATGATACGATCTCCTTTATATAAATAAATTTAATGTGGATTACTGCTCGGAATACATCTTGTCGCAGAGCGTCTGAATGTGAACGGCTCTCTTCGCGTACTTGTAGTTGGGCTTGCCTGCCTTCACGTGCTTGGAGAAATCAGCCAGCTGCTTCGCGTAGATATTCTTGCCGCTTGCACGGAACTTCTTGGGCTTAATGATCGCATGCTCCTGCATTGCATCGTAATCGCCCTGGGGCGCATAAAGGTAAGCCATCGTTCCAACGTCATCCTGTGCAAGCGTGTTGTTGCAGATCATGTAGCCCTTCGTGCCGTAGATCTCAAGCTTTGCAACGGAAACGTCATCGGGAATGTTGAAGTTAACGTCGATGTGGCCGAGCGTGCCGCTCTTGGTCTTGAAGATAATAACGGCGCTATCCTCAACCTCGTACTTGAAGGTCTGCGTGTTGATGAAGGACTTAACGTCGATGATCTCCTCGTCAAGGATGTACTCTGCAAGCTCCAGGCAATGAACGCCAAGGTCCATAAGTGCGCCGCCGCCGCCGAGAGCCTTCACCTGGCGCCAAGCACCGGGGATCTCGGGATACCAGCAGGAGAACTGAAGGCGAACGTTGTTAACCTTACCAACCTTGTCCTTCTTAATGAAGCTGCGAGCCTTCTGGTGGAGGCTGTGATACTTCATCATGTAGCCAACGCTGAGCTGCTTGCCGGCCTTCTTGAAGGCGTCAAGGATCTCTGCGCTTTCCTTCTCGGTTCTTGCGATGGGCTTCTCAATCAGAACGTTTCTGTCATACTTGAGAGCGAGCATAGCCTGCTCGTGGTGGCAGAATACGGGCGTTGCGATATAAACTGCATCGCAAGCAACCTCCTTGAGCATCTGCTCAGCGTCGGTGTAGTAGGGAACACCGTACTTCTCGCCAACGGCCTTGGCAGCCTCTTCAACCTTGTCCATAACGGCGCAAAGCTCGTTCGCCTCGTCAGCAACGAGAGCGGGGATGGTTCTTCTGTCAGCGATGCCTGCCGCACCGATAACGCACCATTTCATTTTCATGGTAAATACCTCACTTATATATCTTTTTATTAAAATCAAATTAGGGGAGAAGTCTTTCGGTCGTTCCCTTCAGATACGCCTTGCAAACAACGAAGCCCTCTGCGTAATCCGCGCCGCACTGATAGCCGCGGTAGCGGGAGCAGGTGCGAACCATGTCGGCAAAATCAATATGGTCATGCTCTCTCATCCACTCAAGCTGGCTCTTGTGGCATTCCAGCATCTCGATCTTCTTGTCGATGAAGTCGGTAACGTCAACGTAGAGCTCGGGCTGGAAGTTAACGCCGGCAAGCGTATCCATATAATAAATGGGAGTCAGCTTGGAGGCGGGCAGATCCTTCTCGGTCTTGTAGCGGGGAACGGAGGCCGAAAAGCTTGCGTCAAAAACAAGCTTGGAAACCGCCGTGTGGTCGGGCATATAGTCGTCGGGATTGTGGGTGATGATAAGATCGGGCTGTGCATAGCGGATGATGTCAACGAGCTTATCTCTGGTTGCCTTGTCGTCTGCATAGATTCTCAGGTCGTTGCAGCCGCCCCAAAGCACCTCAATGCCTGCAAGCGCGCCGGCGGTTTTTGCCTCGTTCTGTCTCATGATGCCGAGCTCCTCGGGCGGGATGATCACGTGTCCGAGATCACCGTTGGAAACGTGGCAAACAAACACTTGGTCGCCGCGCGCGGCACATTTTGCGAGCGTGCCGGAGCAAGCGATCTCGATATCGTCCGGATGTGCGCCGATAGCCAAAATTCTCATTATAAAAGTCCTCCGTAAAGATTTTTTCGTCAAGTCTTTCAAAGATATTAATATACAATTTTATTATATCATCCGATGCGACAAAAAACAATGCGCATTCGTACACAAAAAGAGTAAAAAAGTATACTTGACTTTTTTTTGTTCTTATGTTATACTCTTCTCGTATGAAAAAGTATTTTTATCACAAAATCGAAAACCTTTTGCTGGTGAATAAGATCGTAACGCTGCATCGCTTTTGCTTCGATAAGGATTTTTCATCCGCGGGAGAGGCGCATAACTTTTGGGAAATCGTTTTTGCCGAAAGAGAGAGCCTCGTTTGCCGGGCAGATGGCAGGGAAATCATCCTGGAGGAGGGGGAGGCCCTCTTTCATAAGCCCAACGAGCATCATGTCCTGATGGCAAACGGCCGAAAAAATCCCGAGGTGCTGGTCGTTTCTTTCGAATGTAAATCCGAGGCCATGCGCTTTTTTGAAGAAAAAAAGGTGCGCCCGGACGAGCGCTGCCTGCGTCTCTTTTATTCCGTTTTTGAGGAGGGAGAGCGCACCTTCGATATTGCGGAGAGCGATCCCGATCGGCAGAAAATGGAGCTTCTTTCCGCCCCAACGCTCGGCGGAGAGCAGCTGATCAAAAACTATCTCGAGCTTTTCCTTATCAACATGATGCGTTCGTTGACGGAAACAGACACGGGCAACCCCGTCTTTCTTGAAAAGAGCGAGCTGCAGAGCCGCTTTGTTTCAAGCATCCTGCGCATGATGGACGAAAATCTTTCGGGTGCTCTGCGCGTGGAGGATATCGCGAAGCAAACCAATTACAGCCGCGCATACGTTTTCCGTGAGTTCAAGCGTGCAACGGGGAAGAGCATCATTGCTTACTATAATGAAAGAAAAGTCCGCCGCGCCGCCGAGCTTTTGGCAACGACGTCGATCTCCGTGCGCGAGATTGCCGAGCAGATGGGCTTTGATACGCCGAACTATTTTTCAAAAACCTTCAAGCGCATCCTCGGTGTAACGCCGTCGGTATGCAAAAAGCGGGGGCTTGCCGCCTTGCCGCATAGCGCTTCTGTCGCCGCAGGTGCAAAAAGAAGCGCAAAGGCATGAAAACCTCCTATAAAACAGATAAAATACGAAAGAAATAAGAAACGGCTATTGACAAGCCGCGTGTTTTTGTGTATAATTATATTCGAAGTATTATGTTTTGAGGTGTGTCGTGTTAAAAGAGCTTCATCTTTGCGGCAAAAAAATCGATATCGAGAATTCGCCCATCGTGCTCTCTTATCAGCCCGATGAGAATTGGCAGAAAGTCTTTCGCCGCCTGCGCGGTGATTGGTCTGTGGAAAACGGATGGCTGATCGGCGCGGAAACCGGCAATTTCGGCGGTATTCTCTTAACCCGTGAGTTCTATGAAAAGGACGTTATGATCAGCTTCACGATGGCGTCTGTTCTCCCTGCAACGAGAGATCTGAACGCGCTGTTCTGTGCACGCGTAGACGAGGAAAATGAGTATCTCGGCGATTCTTACGTTTGCGGTCTGAACGGATGGTATGAGCATAAAAGCGGTATTGAGCGCAATCCTCAGCCGGGGCTTAATTCCATCAGTCCCCTTTATCATTATGAGCCCGGAACCGAGATCCATATGATCGCGGGTGCGGTAAACGGTCATTGCTTCATGGTGGTGGACGATGTTCTGATCACCGAGCTGTACGATCCGAATCCTCTGGTCGGCGGCCACGTTGGCTTCTCTCCGTATTGCACGAAGCTTCGTATCAAGGATATCGAGGTCAGAGAGATCAAGTGGGAGGAATTTCCTCAGACTTACGAGCCGGAATTCTAATAATTGTTTACATTTTAAGCGCATTGCTATGTAAAAATACAAATTTAAATTTTCTATAAGGAGATTTTTCAAATGGGAAAGAACACTGATTTCCGGTATAATACCGGCGCGACCAAGGTTCCGTGGGCTGCAGTTGGCGAGAACTACAACGCAGAGGACCTTATGGCAGTTATTCGCTTCCTGATGCAGGGCGAGGGCAAGGAGTATGACGAGGCTATCGAGGCTGTTTGGAAGCAGGTTCAGAAGCTGGATGCTGTTGCAACCCCTCCCGGCAAGCTTTCTCTTGCTAAGCACGTTGAGGCTGCAGAGACCGCGTCCAACGAGTATCTGAAGACCGATAGCTCCACCTTCGTTACTAACGCAACCGCAGGCTTCGAGATTGCATACAAGTATGCAAACCTTAAGGCCGGTGACGAGGTTATCGTTCCCGCTATCACCTTCGTTGCTACGATGGCATATCCTCTTTCCATCGGTTGCAAGCTCGTATTTGCAGACGTTGATCCTTACACCCTGAACATGGATCCCAAGGACGTTGCGAAGAAGATCACTCCCAAGACCAAGATGATCGTTCCCGTTCACCTTGCAGGTTATCCCGTGGATATGGATCCCATCATGGAGCTTGCAAGAAAGCACGACATCGTTGTACTTGAGGACGCTGCTCATGCATTCGGTGCAATGTACAAGGGCAAGATGATCGGTACGATCGGTGATTTCGCTTCCTTCTCCTTCCATGAGGTTAAGAATATCACCTCCTTCGGTGAGGGCGGTATCGTTACCACCACGATCCCCGGCTACGATGCTGAGCTGAAGCGTGCTCGCTTCCTCGGTCTTGACTTCTCCTGCCCCATCAAGGATTGGCTCTACAACATCACTCCTATCCAGGGCAAGTACGGTCCCTTCGTTGCTTCCAACAACTCCTCCACCACCGAGATCCAGGGTCTTGGTCTTGCTCGTCAGATCGCAAGAAACGAGAAGATCATCGCTGAGCGCCGCGCTGCTGCTGAGTACCTCAACAAGAGACTCGCTGCTTGCGATGCAATCATCCCCTGCAAGCTTGACGACGAGATCGTGAAGCCCACCTACCACATGTACCTCCTTCAGATCGACCCCGCAAAGGCAGGCGGCACGATCCAGACGCTGAAGAAGAAGCTCGAGGAGAAGGGTGTAACCAGCATTCCTCACTTCGGTCCTCTCTATCGCTTCAACGTTGTTCACACCATCATGGGTATTGATCCCGATGAGGTTGCAAAGACCTGTCCCGTTTGTGAGGAAGTATTCTACAAGCGCTTCACTCACCTTCCTCTTTACGGTCTGGATGAAGAGCAGCTCGTTTACATGGCTGACGCTATCCTTGAGGCTGTTGCAGAGATGCAGGCTGGTAAGTAATTTAAAAATTACCGAAAATGCGATAAAAGGCGCGCTCCCGCGTATGCGGGGGCGCGCCTCTATTATTTTCTGCATGCGCAGAAAATATTTTGTAAAATTTTTGAAAAAGGTGTTTACAAATTCCGAGCTTTGCTGTAAAATATAAGTAACTAAATATTTTGGGAGATCAATTGTATGAAACGCGTTTTGATCAAGCTTTCCGGCGAGGCCCTCAGCGGCGCGCAGGGTGAGCTTTATAACCATTCCTTTGTAGAAGGTGTTGCCGAGGCGCTCGGCGCAAGCGTAAAGAGCGGCATTGAGGTTGCTGTTGTGGTTGGCGCAGGCAATATCTGGCGCGGCCGCCAGGGTGGGGAAATGGATCGCACCACGGCAGACCGTATGGGTATGCTTGCCACGGTGATCAATTCTCTTTGCTTGAAGGATGCTTTGATCCGTGCGGGATTTTCTGCCACGGTGATGACGGCAATTCCCATGTCCCCCTTTGCCGAGTGTTACGATGCGGAGCTTGCAAAGCGTTATCTTTCCGAGGGCAAGATCGTTATCTTCGGCGCAGGTCTCGGAATGCCCTTCGTTTCCACGGACACGGCAGGTGCCGTTCGTGCCGCGGAGATCGGAGCAGACGCTATGCTGATGGCTAAGAATATCGACTATATCTACACGGCCGATCCCAGAAAGGATCCGAATGCAAAGAAGCTTCCCGAGGTTTCCTGCTCGCAGATCCTCGAGTGGGGGCTTGCCGCAATTGACGCAACCGCCGCGGCCTTCTGCCGCTCCGTTGGCCTTCCCGTTCGCATCTTCGGCATGAACGAGCCGATGGATATCTTCGCCGCCGTAAAGGGTGAAAAGCCCGGCACGGTCGTAACCCCCGATTAAAATAAAAAACATACATACAACAAGGAGAAAGATTATGAAATTCGACACCAAGCCTTATGAAGAGAAAATGCAGAAGAGCCTCGCTTCCTATAACGAGAATCTTTCCACGATCCGCGCGGGAAGAGCAAACCCCGACGTTTTGAAGAAGATCAACGTGGATTACTACGGTTCTCCCACCGCTATCTCCGCGATTGCCGAGATTAAGGTAACCGACGCGAGAACGATCACTATCACCGCATGGGACAAGTCTGCCATGAAGGGCATCGAGAAGGCGATCCTGACCTCCGATCTCGGCATTCATCCCCAGAATGACGGAAGCTGCATCCGTCTTACCTTCCCCCCTATGACCGAGGATCGCCGTAAGGAGCTTTCCAAGCAGGTTGCAAAGATGGGCGAGGATGCTAAGGTAGCGCTTCGTAACATCCGCAGAGATGCAAACGATAAGATCAAGGCTATGAAGAAGAACACCGAGCTGACCGAGGATGAGGCAAAGGCAGGCGATAAGAGCGTGCAGGATCTCACGGATAAGTTCGTGAAGGAAGTTGACGCAATCACCTCCGCAAAGACCAAAGAGGTTATGGAGATCTAAAAGATCTTTTTCCGAAAAGAAGGAGCATAATATGCTTTTTAAGAGAAAAACTCTTCCGAACACCGAGGGGCGCATCCGCTCCGTCGGTATCATTATGGACGGAAACGGCCGTTGGGCAAAGCGCCGCGGCCTTCCCCGTCTTGCGGGGCACGCGGCAGGCGCAAAGCGCGTGGAGGAGGTTCTGACCACTCTGCGTGAGCTTGGCATCCATCACGTCACGCTCTATGCGTTTTCAACCGAGAATTGGAAGCGCCCGCAGGAAGAGGTGGACGGTATTATGGATCTCGTCTATAATTACCTGAACGACGTTGTTCACGATAAGATCCTCAGCGACGGGCATTTTGCCGTTCGCTTTGCGGGGGATATTTCCGTGCTTCCCGAAAAGCTTCGCAAAAAGTGCAAGGAGATCGAGGCGCTCGGTGAAAACAGAGACTATATCTGTTACGTTGCCTTGAATTACGGTGGCAGGGGCGAGATCGTCCGCGCGGCCAACCGCGCGCTTGCAAGCGGTGCCACCGAGATCACGGAGGCGCTTCTTTCGGAGAATATGTATACCGCAGAGTCTCCCGATCCCGATCTTCTGATCCGAACGGGCGGTGATATGCGCATCTCCAACTTTATGCTTTGGCAGTGCGCGTATTCCGAGTTTTATTTTACGAAAACGCTTTGGCCGGATTTCGGCCGTGATGCGGTGATCGCCGCGATTGAAAGCTTTCTGCCGAGAAAGCGCCGCTTCGGCGGCTTGAATAAGGAGGAAAAGTGAGCGCTTCGCTCGCCTCCTCAAAATATTAAAAAAAGAAAATTCGATCAATTTTCTAAAAGGAAGAATGCGATGAAGGTTCGAATCATAACGGGACTGTGCATGGCCGCGGTCGCCATCCCCATCCTGATATTTTCGCAATATATCATCTACCCGATCTTTTTGTCTCTTTGCTGTATGATGGCAACCTATGAGATGCTTCGGGTATTCAAAAAGGAAAAATGCCGCGAGATCGCGATTCCGTCCATGATTTTAGCGCTGGCATATCCGCTCGCTCCGTATTTCATTGTCGATGCGGCGCAGCCGGGATACGGATTGCTTATGATGGTGCTCGGAATCTTCGTTTATATGTTTTATCTCTTCACCATTGCGGTGGTACATAAGGGAAAAATGCCGATCTCCGAGGTATTTTCCTCCTTCACGATGGTGAGCTATATGCTGGTCGGCTTCTCGTCTCTTTGCTTTTTGCGCTACCTGCCATATGGATTTTTCCAGTTTCTCGTGGTGTTTGCCACCGCGTGGGGATGCGATATTTTCGCTTATTTCGTCGGCACGTTTATCGGAAAGCATAAGCTGATTCCCGAGGTGAGCCCGAAGAAAACGGTGGAGGGCGCCATCGGCGGCGTCGTTTGCACCTTTGCTCTTGTGATGCTCTATGGATTTTTCGTTGCAAGCTTCACGGATGCAGAGGCAAATTATATCGTTCTGGCCGTTCTCGGCTTGGTTTTGCCCGTGATCTCGCAGGTCGGCGATCTTATTGCTTCGCTCGTTAAGCGCGAGGCGGGAATCAAGGACTATGGAAAGATCTTTCCCGGGCACGGTGGCGTGATGGATCGCTTTGATTCGATCCTTGCGGTCAGCATCGCGATGCTGATCGTAACCATGATCGTGCCTCCGTTTCATTAAAAAAGCAAAGCTTCCGTAGCTTTTTATGCAGTCGCCTTTTGGCGATAGAATGGAGATTTTATGCAGAAAACCGTTGCGATACTGGGCGCCACAGGCTCTGTGGGAGAGCAGGCTCTCTCCGTTGCCGAGGCGCGCGGATATCGCGTAGATTATATGTGCGCGGGGAAGAATGCCGGCCGAGCCGAGCAGCTTGCCCGCCGCTTTTGTCCTTCCCGCATTGCCATGGCAGACGAGCGCGCCGCAAAGGATCTGCGCGCCCGCCTGGCAGATACGAGCATCAAGGTGCTCAGCGGCGCGGAGGGAATTCTTGAGGGCATCAGAGAGTCCTCCTTTGATACGGCGGTAAACGCCATTTTGGGGCAGAGCGGTCTCGCTCCCTCCCTTGCCGTGCTCGACATGGGCAAGCGCCTCGCGCTTGCAAATAAAGAGAGCCTCGTGATCGGCGGATCGCTCGTGATGGAGCGCGCGGCGCAAACGGGATCGGAGATCCTGCCGGTGGATAGCGAGCATTGCGCGATCTTTCAGTGCCTCAAGGCAGGAAGAAAAAGCGAGGTTAAGCGCATTTTGCTGACGGCGTCGGGCGGCCCGTTTTTCGGTTATAGCAAGGAAGCCCTCCGCGGCGTGACTCTTGCGCAAACGCTCGCGCATCCCACATGGAAAATGGGCGCAAAAATAACGGTGGATAGTGCCACGCTGATGAACAAGGGCTTTGAGCTGATCGAGGCCGTGCATCTCTTCGGCGTTTGCCCCGATGCGGTAGAGGTCGTGGTGCATAGAGAAAGTATAATTCATTCCGCCGTTGAATATATTGATAACACCGTGATCGCCGAGCTCAGCGTTCCCGATATGCGCGCCTGCGTGCAATACGCGGTGGACTATCCTGCGCGCGAGGATGCCGTTTGCGAGCCCTTGGATCTTTTCAAGGTCGGATCGCTTACCTTCCGTGCGCCGGATGAGAGCGCCTTCCCCCTGTTGCCTCTGGCGCGCCGTGCCGTTGCGGTCGGCGGCGGTATGGGTGCCGTGCTCAATGCGGCAGACGAGATTGCCGTTGCCGCCTTCCTCTCGGAAAAGATCACCTTTGCCGAGATCGGCGAGGTGGTGTATGAGGCCTTTGATCACCTTGCATATGCGAAAAATGAGAAAACCCTGGAAGCCTTTGAGGCTGTGGATAGGGAAACAAGAGCGTATGCCCGCGCCCTGGTGGAAAAATACGGAAAGTGATCTTGCTTTCGTGATATTTTTTCATTTTGTAAACTTAAGTTAGGAGAAATAATCATTGGGTACCTTTACAACCATTTTGGTCGCTATTCTGACCTTTGGATTCCTTATTCTGATCCACGAGTTCGGTCATTATATTTTCGCCCGCATCTTCGGCGTTACCGTGAAGGAGTTTTCCATCGGAATGGGGCCGAAGCTTCTTTGGTATGATTCCAAAAAAACGGGAATTCGCTATGCGATCTCCGCTCTCCCCCTCGGCGGTTATGTTTCAATGGCAGGCGAGGATGAGGAAAGCGATGATCCGAATTCCTTTGATAAAAAGCCCGCCTGGCAGCGTTTTATCATCACGGCCGCAGGTGCTGCGATCAATATTATCGCGGGCGTTCTTGCCATGGTGATCCTTTGCTCGCTCGTTTCCTCCGATGGAAAAACGCCGCTTGGAAGCACCGTTGTGCATAGCTTTATGGAAAGTGATTCGCTTTCGCATTCCACGGAGGACTACGGTCTCTGCGTGGGTGACCGTATCGTCGCTGTGGACGGAAAGAAGGTAACGATCCTGGATGAGCTCAGCTATGAGATCATGCGCAGAGGAGATCGCCCCTTGGATATCACCGTGGAGCGCGAGGTAACAAGCGAAACGGGCGAGAAGAAAACCGAAACCATCGTTCTTGAAAACGTCGTGTTCCCAACGGCGGTGGAGCAGGAGCAGGTATTTGGTCAGATGGACTTTGTCGTTTGGGGCGAAAGGCAAACCCTTGGCTCGGTTCTCTCGCATTCCTTCCAAAAATCAATTTTGATCGTTCGCACGTGCTGGGAATCGATCTTTGATCTTATCACGGGGCGCTATACCCTCGCGGCGGTTTCCGGTCCTGTCGGAATTTCCTCCGCGATCGGAGATGCCGCCAGAGCGGGATTCACCTCCTTGCTTTATATAACCGCGTTGATCAGCATCAACCTCGGCGTGATGAATCTTCTGCCGCTCCCCGCATTGGATGGCGGCCGCCTTCTGTGCCTTCTTATCGAGATGGTAACGAGAAAAAAGATCCCTGCAAAGCTTGAGGGAATGATCCATAACATCGGCCTTGTCCTGTTGCTGGCATTCTCCGTTTTCATTATGTTCAAGGATATTTTTCAGCTTTTCGGCTGAGCATTATTTAGAAAGGAAAAAGCGTTATGGAAAATCAGATCCAAAGAAGAGCCTCGCGCGTAATTTTCGTCGGCGGCATTCCGATCGGCGGCAATCACCCCATTCCCATCCAGTCGATGGCAAACACCGATCCGCATGATTTTTCCGAAACGCTCCGTCAAGCGCGCGCCCTGAAGGCCGCAGGCTGCGAGATCCTCCGCCTGACCGTGCCGGACATGAAAGCGGCCGAGGTGCTTTCTGCGCTGACAAAAGAAAATATCGGCATGCCGCTTGTGGCGGATATCCATTTCGATTATCGTCTTGCCTTGGCTTCCATCGAGGCAGGGGCGGATAAGATCCGCATCAATCCGGGCAATATCGGCGATAAGGAAAAGGTTCGTGCTGTGGTGGATGCCTGCCGCGAGAGGCAGATCCCGATCCGCATCGGTGTCAATTCCGGCTCGCTTGAAAAGCATATTTATGAAAAATACGGCGCGCCGACCGCAGAGGCTCTTGCTGAGAGCGCGCTTTACCACGCCGCGTTTTTAGAGGCGCTTTCCTATCAAAATATCGCGATCTCCGTAAAGGCATCCGACGTGCAAACCATGATTTTGGCCAATCGGATTCTCGCAGAGAAGACCGATTATCCGCTCCACCTCGGTGTTACGGAGGCGGGAGGCGGCGAGCGCGCTCTCATCAAAAGTGCCGTTGGTATCGGTGCTTTGCTTGCCGAGGGCATCGGTGACACTGTGCGCGTTTCCTTAACGGACGATCCCGTGGAGGAAATTTCCGCGGCAAGAAATATTCTTGCATCTTTGGGGCTTGCCAAAGCGCCGGGAATGGATATCGTTTCCTGCCCAACCTGCGGTCGAACCAAGATCGACCTGATCTCGCTTTGCCGTGCCTTTGAGGCGCGCGCCAAGACCGAGGGGCTTCTTTCAAAAAATATCAAGGTTGCCTTGATGGGCTGTGTCGTAAACGGGCCGGGAGAGGCAAGAGAGGCCGATATCGGTCTCGCGGGCGGAAAGGGCGAAGCACTCCTTTTCAGTAAGGGTGAGATCCTTTGCAAGGTTGCCGAGTGCGATGCGCTGGATGCCTTGATCGGGCAGATCAAAAAGATGTAAAAAAGAATGGGGAAGCATTCCCCGATAAAGGATAGAGAAGGTTATGGAAAAAGGCTTTTTTGAGGTTTTCTCAAGATATCATCCCGCCCCGGAAAAGCTGGATGCTTTGGAGCGGGCAAGGGTAAGCACCCTTCGCTACGATAAAGAAAACGGCCGTATCGAGGCCGAAATCGTTTCCGATCGCTGGATCGATGCGGAAATGCTATACGAGGTGGCAGACGAATGCTGTGTGCTTTACGGCGTGGCATCCTTCCGCCTTTTTCCGCATTTTCCCTCCTCACTTTTCGATCTTTCCCGCATGGCGGAGATCGCAACCGAGGCGGCTATGAGCGGCGCGGTAACGCATGGATTTTTTCATAACGCAACCTACGACGATAACGGAGAAACCATCGAGATCACCATTCCGTTTTTTGAAAACGGCGTAAATTTTGTAAAGCGCGCGGATACGGAATCCATCCTTTCGCGCATTCTTGAAAGCCGATACGGCATTCGCCGAAGCTTCGTGATCAGCTCCTCGGATTCTGCGGCGCACGCCGCAGAGGAAAAGCGCGAGCAAAATCGCCGGCGCCTCCTCGCCGAGGCAGAGCGCGCGGGGATCGAGCAGGCAAGAGCGCAAAGAGAAGCAATTGCCAAGGAGCGCGAGGAGGCCGCGCGTGCCGCCGATCCGCATTATGATTTCGAAAAAAGAGCGGGCATTTCCTCGGTTTTGCATACGGCCGAGGCATTGACCGAAACGCGCTATCTCATGGGCGCCACCACGTATGAGTGCGAGGGCGCAGAGGCCATTTTCGGCGATCCCTTTGAGGTCAGCGAGCCAACTCCCATCGCAGAGGCAGAGAGTGCAAAATCCGGCGCCACGATCTTTCTCGGCTCGGTTTTTGAAGTAACCATCAAGGAAAACCGCGCGGGTGACCGTGCCAACGTTTCTATCGGAATCTCGGACGGCGCGGGCGGTATCTACATAAAGAAAAACTTCGCCGCCGAGGAGCTTGGCTTTGCGAAAGGGCTTGAAAAGGGACTCAAGGGCGGCCATATTCCGATCGCGGTCATGGGTCGCGTTATGGTGGATAAATTTGATGGGGAGCTGATCGTGAACCCCAAAGCCATCATGAAGATCAAATCCTTGTCCCGTATGGACAATGCGGAGAAGAAGCGCGTGGAGCTGCATCTGCACTCCAATATGTCGCAGATGGATGCGATCATGACGCCTGCCGAGATCGTAAACACCGCCATTCGCTGGGGGCACAAGGCCGTTGCCGTAACGGATCACGGAAACGTGCAGGCCTTCCCCGAAATGATGCTCGCCCTGGAAAAGGCCAAGGCCGAGGATTTCAAGGTGCTGTACGGCATCGAGGGTTATTTCGTAAACGATACCGCAAGATGCGTGTTCGGAAGCCGATATCCCTCCTTTGAGGACGAAATGGTGGTTTTCGATATCGAAACCACGGGACTTTCCAACCGCACCTGCCGCATCATAGAGATCGGCGCAGTTCTGATCCGCGGCGGAGAGGTGATCGACGAGATGGATATCTTCGTCGATCCCGAATGCGAGATCCCCGCGGAGATCACGAATCTCACCTCCATCACCAACGAAATGGTGGCGGGCGCGCCCAAGGAGAAGGAGGCGCTGGAGCAATTCTTCGCCTTTGCCGGAAATCGCCTTCTCATCGCGCATAATGCAAACTTTGACGTGGGCTTTATCCGCGTTGCCGCCGAGCGGCATAATATGCCCTTTGAAAACACCTTCCTCGATACGGTCGGACTTTCAAAATACGTCAACCCCGAGCTGAAGAATCATAAGCTGGACACCATCGCCAAGCATTATCAGCTGGAGGATTTCCATCACCATCGCGCATCGGACGATGCGAAGATCCTGGCGCATATCTTCTTCGTGATGCAGAAGCGCCTCTCGGAGGAGGGAATCGATACCTTCGAGCGCATGATGGAGGCGATGAGCGAGCGCACCGACCCGAAAAAGCTCCCCACCCATCATATTATTATTTTCGCAAAAAATAACGAGGGATTAAAGAACCTCTATAAGCTCGTTTCCTATGGTTATCTGGATTATTTCAAGCGCTTTCCGCGTATGCCGAAATCCGTGATCGAGCAGCACAGAGACGGGCTCATCATCGGCTCTGCCTGCGAGGCGGGCGAGCTCTATAAAGCAATTTTGGACGGTCGTAGCGCGCAGGATGTCGAGGACATCGCCTCGTTTTACGATTATCTGGAGATTCAGCCGCTTTGCAATAACCGCTTCCTCGTGGACGAGGGAAAGGTGAAGGACACCGAAGCGCTGAAGGATATCAATCGCCAGATCGTTGCCCTTGGCAAAAAGCTCGGCAAGCCCGTGTGTGCCACCTGCGATGCGCACTTCATGAATAAGGAGGACGAGCTTTACAGAAAGATCCTCCTTGCAGGGCAGAAATTCTCGGATGCGGATAAGGATACCGGCATTTATTTCCGAACCACGGAGGAAATGCTGGAGGAATTTATGTATCTCGGTGAGGAGACGGCCGAGGAGGTCGTGATCGAAAATCCGAATAAGATTGCCGATATGATCGAAAAGATACGCCCCATTCCCGAGGGCCGTTATGAGCCCGATCTTCCCGGTGCAAAAGAGGATCTTGTAAACTCTTGTTGGCAAAGAGCCAAGGAATGGTATGGAGATCCCGTGCCGGAGATCGTTTCTAAGCGACTCACGCGAGAACTTGATTCTATTATTAAAAACGGATTTGCCGTGCTTTATATGATCGCGGTTAAGCTCGTTGCCTATTCCGAAAGCCTTGGCTATCAGGTAGGATCGCGCGGATCGGTAGGATCTTCCTTCGTTGCCACGATGTCGGGTATCTCGGAGGTAAACCCTCTGCCCCCGCATTACCGTTGCCCGAAGTGTAAGCACACCGAGTTTTTCACGGACGGAACGATCGGCTCGGGCTTTGACCTCCCGGATGCCGATTGCCCGCATTGCGGAACGCCCCTGATCATGGACGGCCACGATATCCCCTTTGAAACCTTCCTTGGCTTCTATGGCGATAAGTCTCCCGATATCGACTTGAACTTCTCGGGTGATGTGCAGGGCCGCGTGCATAAATACACGGAGGAGCTTTTCGGCTCGGGGCAGGTGTTCCGCGCGGGAACGATCGGAACGCTTGCGGATAAAACCGCTTGGGGCTACATCAGCAAGTATCTCGAGGAGCGCCGCATCAAGATCCCCAAGGCGCAGATCGGCTATATGGTAACGCAGATGGTCGGCATCAAGCGCACCACGGGCCAGCATCCGGGCGGCATCATCGTTGTTCCGCAGGAATACGATATTTACGATTTCTCCCCGGTTCAGCACCCCGCAGACGATCCCAATTCCGATATCATCACCACGCACTTCCAGTTCTCCTATCTGCACGATACGATTCTGAAGCTGGACGAGCTTGGACACGATATGCCAACCAAATATAAGATGCTGGAGAAGTACACCAACACCAGCGTTCTTGACGTGAAGATGAACGATAAGAGTATCTACGAGCTCTTTAACAGCACCGCGCCTCTCGGTATCACACCGGAGGACCTCGGCGGCTGTCAGCTCGGAACGTACGGCATTCCCGAGATGGGAACGCGCTTCATCCAGCAGGTTCTGATCGATGCGAAGCCGAAAACCTTCGCCGACCTTCTGCAGATCTCGGGACTCACGCACGGAACGGACGTTTGGCTCGGAAACGCGCAGGATCTTATCAAGGCAGGCACCTGCACCATTTCCGAGGTTGTGGGAACGCGAGACGGCATCATGCTCTATCTTCTGCGCCACGATATTGAGGATTCCATCTCCTTCAAGATCATGGAGGACGTGCGAAAGGGTAAGGGACTGAAGCCTGAATACGAGCAAACCATGCGCGAGCATGACGTGCCCGATTGGTATATCGCCTCCTGCAAGAAGATCAAATACATGTTCCCGAAGGCGCACGCCGCCGCATACGTTATGTCGGCGATCCGTCTTTGTTGGTATAAAATTTATTACCCCATGGAATTCTACGCGGCCTTTTTGACCGTTGCGCCCGGCGGCTTTGATGCCGAGATCGTTGGCGGCGGCCTGAAAAAGGTCAATGAAACCATCAAGGAGCTTGAGGAAAAGGGACAGGAGGCAACGCAGAAGGATAATGAAATGCTGACCACCCTTCAGCTCGTGCGCGAGGCACTTGCGCGCGGCGTTCAGTTCCTGAGCGTTGACCTTCGCCGCTCGGATGCCAAGGCGTTTCTGCCCGAAAACGGAAAGATCCGTATGCCCTTCAACTCCCTGCCGGGACTTGGAGATACCGCCGCAGATAAGATCATCGAGGCCAGAGAGAATTTCGAGATCTATTCCGTTGAGGATCTGCGTCGCCGCACGGGTATCTCAAAAACCGTGGTGGAGATCCTTCGCCGCAACCGCGTTCTGGATGGACTGTCGGAAACAAATCAGTTCTCTATGTTCTAAAATATGTTCAGATTCTATCCGAGAAAAAGAGGATGAGAACGGCCGCCGCGCAAAGCGGATCGCCCTCTCTTGAAACCAGAAGGAAGATAAAAATTCCGATCAGCAAAAGATCCTCTCCCTCGGAAAAAAGTGAGCCGAGCGAAAAGCCGCCGAACGGTTTTCCTTTCTCCTTAAAGAAGGGAAGATGTGCAAAAATGCTGTCTAAAAGGCGCGGCTTTTCCTCCTCGCATTCCTTTTTGCAATCAACAGCGCAGATCTCGGAGGGAGGCGCCGTCTCTCTTTCTTCGGCCTCAAAGGCCGTTCCGTGATAGCCGCAGGGAAGCGCTCTTGCGCTCTCCTCCTCGTGCGTGCTTTCTCCGTAGCTTCGTGCGTACACCCTTAGC
>JAZQWS010000136.1:0-9109 GCA_045632465.1 Eubacteriales bacterium | reverse complement strand
TACCTCGTAAGTATCACCGAAGTTCCAGCAAAGGTCGGAAGGAATCTTGTTGACAACCGCGTTTTCCTCGATGGCGCGATAGTTTTCATTTCTTCCGCGATTCTGGCCAAAGGTATCAACCAAGGCGGTGTTATGTGCGCGGGTTGAGGTTGTCATGCCGCGCATCTTGGAGGAATCGTATGCAAAGTTACCGCCGTCCGAAAGCAGGCGCTTTCCGTATGCATGGAGATTGAAGGAAAGCTTATCCTCGTGCGCGTGTCCCCATCCGTAGTAAGCGGAATCGAAATGCGCGAAGATCGCGTCCTTATCCCAGCCGGTTCGCATCATGCAATGGCCAACGTAAGGCAAAACGTCCGAATTAAATGCGGGCCAAGCGCCCTCCTTGCCCTCGGTTTCGATCGCCTTGAAGAAGGGATTTTCAGGGAAATATTTGAGCGCGCGCTTTGCGTAGTTCAGCATCGGCGTGTAGGATCCGTCATTCAGACCAAGGCACTCAAGGTCGGGGCCCATCAGGCGGAATTCCGCCTCGTACATCTGCTGAATGCGGGAAAGGATTCTCTCGTCCACCTCAAGCTCGAAGGCACGGCAAAGATCCACAACGTTGAGATATTCCTTAATGGAAACGAGATGATAGCCCGTTGTCAATTCATACTGGAAGCCCTCGGGATAGATCTGCACGTCAAGCTCGGAAAGAAGACGGTCAAAGATAAACTTCTTCCACTGCCAAACTCTGTCATAAAAGGGATAAAGAACGGCGATATGCGCAAAACCCATCAGCTCGGAAAGCAGCCAGTTATGGCTAGAGCAATAGTTGCGCAGATGGAAGGCATGCTCCCAGATGGACTTGAAGATTTTCACAACGAGAGCATCCGGCACAAGACCGTCACGGATAAAGGTATGGATCGGCAGCTGCCAGCACATACCCATACGGATACCCGACTCGAGAGTTCTCCATCCCGTGTGATCATACGATCCGTGGCGGTTTGCCACATCGGCAATCGGGAATTCCACCTGGTCGATCCAGGACTCGATCAGCTTGCAAAATCCCTTGGCATACTTCACATCCTTCGTATGTAAATAGCCCTTGGCAAGCGTTGCAAACTCGCCGTGGCGCGAAAGCTGCCAAACGTACTCGCCGTAGTTGTTCGGGGTTTGGTTCTTTTCCCAATCCACGTCGAGATTTTCATATTTATAGGTGTACCCTGCCGCCCAGAGATAGCCCTCCATCACGCGGTCGGCCGCCTTGATAGCCTTTTCCTTATCCCCGATATCCGCGCCGGGAAGCTTGAAGAAATGCTCATAATCAAGATTTTCTCTTACGTAGGTTGCAAAAACCTTGGCAGCGCCCGCGCTGTCACCTGCAAAATAGAGCTCCTTTGCTTTTGCAAGCTCCTCGATGCCGAGGTTCAAGGCCGCTTTATAAAATTGCTTATCCGTTAACATCATAATGTTTTTCCTCCGTTTGATCGGTTTATTTTTTCATTTGGATAGAAAAAACCGCAGTAAGGGCAGAGAGAGATCTCATACGAAAAAGAGTGTGTTCGGTTTTATACGATACCTTTCTTTCATATGCGCCTTTCTGCGCAACCTACTGCGGTTTTTTCATCAATATTCCGCGTTTCCTACCGTTCTGGGGTAAGGAAGCACGTCACGGATGTTGGAAACACCCGTCAAATACATAATAATTCTCTCAAAGCCGAGACCGAAGCCTGCATGCTTGGTGCCTCCGAATTTACGAAGGTTGAGATACCACCAATAATCCTCTTCCTTGAGGCCAAGCTCCTGCATGCGCGCCGTCAGCATATCGATGCGCTCCTCACGCTGAGAGCCGCCGATGATCTCGCCAACGCCGGGAACAAGAAGGTCCATTGCGGCAACGGTTTTTCCGTCATCGTTCATACGCATATAGAACGCCTTGATATCCTTCGGATAATCTACGAGGAAGATGGGCTTCTTATAGATCTTCTCGGTCAGATATCTTTCATGCTCGGTCTGCAGGTCGATACCCCAATGCACGGGGAATTTGAAGGCCTCGCCGCTCTCTTCAAGAAGCTGAACGGCCTCGGTGTAGGTCACCTTGGCATACTCCGCATTGCGCAGAGCGGAAAGGCGCTCGATCAGGCCCTTGTCCACAAAGCTATTGAAGAAATTCAGCTCCTCGGCACAATTGTCCATTACGTGGCCGATGATATACTGGATCATATCCCACGCGAGCTGCATATTGTCATCCAGATCCGCAAATGCGATCTCAGGCTCGATCATCCAGAACTCAGCCGCATGACGCGCGGTGTTGGAATTCTCCGCGCGGAAGGTGGGGCCGAAGGTATAGATGTTGCCGAAGGCCATCGCATAGGTTTCGCCCTCAAGCTGGCCCGAAACGGTCAGGTTCGTGCTCTTGCCGAAGAAATCCTGCGAATAATCTACCTCGCCCGACTCGGTGAGAGGAGGATTTTTCATATCCAGGGTGGTTACGCGGAACATCTCGCCCGCGCCCTCTGCATCGGATGCGGTGATGATCGGGGTGTGCACGTAAACAAAGCCGCGGGAATGGAAGAAGGAATGGATCGCAAAGGCAACCTCGGAGCGAACACGGAATACCGCGGAGAACAGATTTGTTCTCGGACGGAGGTATGCCTGCTCACGAAGGAATTCCACGCTGTGGCGCTTGGGCTGGAGGGGGTAATCCGGAGTGGACGATCCCTCAACCTCGATCTTGTCTGCCTTTAGCTCAAAGGGCTGCTTTGCGCCGGGAGTCAAGGTCAGAATACCCGTTACAACCAGGGCCGCACCAACATTCTGCGCGGCAATGGCATCATAATTTTCAACTCTTTCTCTCTCAAACACCACCTGGATGCTCTTGAAATACGAGCCGTCGTTCAAATCAATAAATCCGAAGGCTTTCGAATCACGCAGGTTGCGAACCCAGCCGCCAACCGTTACGCTCTTGCCGCCGAAGGATTCGGGGTTTGCATAAATCTCTCTGATCAGTTGTCTTTTCATGTCAATCTCCACTTTTATGAAAAACTTTATCTATTCGTTAGTATAGCATACGGCGCAGGCTTTTTCAACCTTTTTTCCAAAAAAATATATTATTATTTTTATTTTTTAGATTTTGCGCCGCGCGAGGAAGAAAAAGCGCCGTTAAATCTCAAGCCCATAATACTTTTCGTTCTTGATCTCGGTAGGAAGAACGTTGAAGGTAAAGGCGTATTTGATCGCGTTGAAGCGCTCGTTGCCCGTTAAGATGTAGAACTTTTCCTTCGTATGGAACACAAGCTTTCTGCCGCCGACAACGCTGACGGAATGGATCTCGGAAAGCGGGATCTCAAATTCGCCAACGCGCAGCACCTCTGCCGTTAAGATGCTCTCCCCTTTTGCAACGAGGATGCGCTTTTCGCCGGTTTTATCGTAAAGCACAGCATCCGCATCGCGATAGATCACCTGCCCCGCCACGGGCTTCATTTCACGAACGCAGGAAAGCTGATAGGCATACCATTCCTTCAGCTCGGAAAACGGGAATCCCTTCGTTTCCGAGGAAAGCGAAAGATTCTCTCCGTAGATTACGTCAAGACCGCAATGCGTGCAGTGAAGATGCGCGCCTTCGGAACGGAGCGTTGACACCTTGCCGCACATGGGGCAAACGAAAAGCAGGCGCTCAAGATACTCGGCACGGTCGGGGCTTGCGTACGTATGGCCGCTTCTTCCATCCACAACCGTGAGCGCATCGATCACGGTGCGATAAAGCGCCTCATCCGACATGGAGGCAATCTCCTCCACAGACATTTCGCGGTAAACGTATGCGCGGAACGCGCCCTTTCTGCGCTTCTTGCCCCAGCGGGGATCCACGCCGTAGCCTCCCTCAAAATGATAAAGGAGAAGCGGAAGCTTCAAAAGACGGATCAGCGAGCAGATCGCGGGATCGATATAGAATGGAAAATCCGCCCAGGTGCGGTTGCCCTCCGGAAAAAGCGCCACGTTTCCGCCCTCGCGCGCCACGCGCACCATAGAACGGATGCTGGCGACGTCTGCCTCACCCTTGCGCTTCTTGATCGGCGCAAAGCAATGACGCAAAAAGCGTGAGGGGAACGAATCGTTAAACAAGGTTTCACCCGCTACAAAATAAACGGGGGCACGGAAGCTCATCGCCAGGAAGGCGGGGTCAAGCAACGTTTGATGATTGGCGAGAATAAAATAATTTTGCCCGCGCTTGCCGCGGAAAATCTCATACTTACAGCCGTACATCCAGCCCATCACCGCGCCGACAAAGCGAAGCACGCGGAAATAAAAGCGATGGCGCGGAAGAACGTGATGCTGCGGTTTTTTCTTATTTTTTTTCATTTTCTTCTCCGATTCGAGTTTTGCACATGCGCGGTTGTTTCGAATGCGCGCGCGTTTTAATGTACTGAAAAATTATACCATATTTAGCACTTTTATGTCAACATGATTTTTCAAAGAATCGCCGCATCGGCAAAATATCGCGCATAAAAAATTCAAGAAGGAACGGAAAGAAAAAATGCTTTTTCTATATTTTATATACAAAAATGATATTTTTTGAAAGCAATTGTTTGCATTTTTCAGCGATATTAAAAAAACTCCCTCTTATCAACAAGAAAACAAAGGAGAGAAAAAATGCACTCTTTTGTTTTTCTAAAATCGGGAGATTTTTTTGTTTGACTTTCCACCTTCTCGTCTTGCTTTTGGAGAAAAAACGTTTTTCGATATTTTTTCAAGAAAACTCTTGACATTTTCTCCCGTTTGTGATATAATACTTTCCGCAGTTAGATCACGCACCTCTAGCTCAGCTGGTAGAGCAACTGACTCTTAATCAGTGGGTCCAGGGTTCGAGTCCCTGGAGGTGCACCAAAAAAAGAAGAGCATCATTTTACGTGATGCTCTTCTTTTTTTCGCGTCTCCAGGGACTCGAAGGAGGCGCGGTCTTAGCAAACTCTTCCGGTGGACGAGTTTGCCCCGCGCTTGACTGAGCCGCGTAGTCCGCGGCGAGAGGTCGAGTCCCTGAATAAAAACCTTGCGAAGCAAGCCAAGCCAAGCATAGCTGAAAATCATTGTTATGATTCGGCTGCGCCGAACAGGGACTCGAAGCGGCGCGGTCTTTTGCGCTCAAAGAGTCGAGAAAAAACGCAACCGAGGAACATAGGCAAACGAGAAAGAACACCAAGCGGTTATGATTTGTTGCCTGTTTTCACAAAATAAGTTTCACGTGCGGCAAGCACGGCTCTGTTACCGCGATCAAGATCCTGCTTCCATTTTTCCATAAGCGGCTCCCACGTGGTTTGCATAAAGCCGAGAAGATGCTCATTTGAGATATGATCCGTGCAATAATCCACGAGCATGGGAAGGCATTCTTCGTGATAGCAACAGCTACCTGCAGGCATCTGGTCAAATCCCGCCTTTTCAAATACGCCGTATGGCATTATGCGTATTCTGTACACGTCCTCTATGTTTTCTCCGTATTCTGTGAAATAGTACCATACGTTCTGCACCACGGATTTGGGACATTTTCGAATGAACTCCTCGGGTCTATGTCTTGCATAATCGGACCACATCATGGCACGCACGCCATGCTTTTCTATGCAGTTTACGTAATAGTACAGATCGTTCCACCAGAGATCGTTGTTTCTTACGACGATGTAATCGTATCCATTTTGGCCATCGAACGTTTCTTCGTCCATGCCGATATGGAAGTATTTCGGATGAAACAGCTCGATCACCTCGTCAATGAGATCTTTTACAACCTCATAGTATTTTTGGGTTGAAACCATACGGGAATATTCCTTCATCCACACGTCGTGTGCGGCGGAAAAATTGAGCTTTGGGATAATCTCGAAGCCCATCTCCGCCATAAAGTCAAGCTCGCGCTCCATTTCCTCGTAGGTGAAAGCGTCCTCTACCGCGATTTCCGGATGGGACTTATATTTAAGCGCATCACCAACGTCAATGACGATGGTATTCACGCCGCATCTTTTCATATCGGCAAGATATTCTCTGTAAACCTTGTAATCGAAGCGCATCTTGGGAGATGCGGGATTTTTCCAAACCTCGTAATTATTTTTCTCCCCTATTTTGTTGCCCTCTTCAAACATCCAGTTTGTCATAAAGTGAACGAGCATCGCCCAATGAAATTTGTGGTAAACTCTCATTTTCATATCCTTTCGTTCGTTTTAGGAATTTTTCATGAATTTCGTTCGATTTCTATGGAATACCCTTCCCTCTCCGCGCGTATCACAGTAACCGCGTCGGGTACGGTTAGGGTTGCTTCAATTTTATCACCGAAGCGCCGAAGCGCAACGGAAATTCTACCGCGCGGGGTGAGGATTGAGCCGCAAGCGTAATTCATATCGGACGGTAAGGATGGATCAAAACAAATTTTTTCGTATCCGTACGAATTCGTCGCTTGCCTTATGCCGAGAATTCCCTCAAAGAGAGAGCGGGCGCAAGCGCCAAACATGGGGTGCGAGCCCGAGCCGTTGCAGCTCCAGGATTCAAACAAGGTGGTCGCGCCCCTTCTTTTCATTTCAAGGAAAGAGCCAATCCCGGTTGCCGAGAGCAGCTTGCCTGCCGTGTCGGCATATCCGTGCTTAAAAAGAATTTCAATCAGGGCATCGGTTGCGAGAAATCCCGTGTCAAATCTTCCAAGGGCATCGTAATATTTTTTAGGTATTTCCGGGCTTTCGATACCGATGTATGCCGCCCACACCGAAGCCACTCCTATATCCTTTAGGGATGCGTATGCGCGCTTGAGCGCCGCGATACAGCAGACTTCAAGATATTCAAACTCGTTGCTTTCGGACAAGCGGCGGTACATTTGCAGAGCGCGCACAAACAGCGCGGTATTCACAAAAGTTTCGGGGACTTTGCCGCTGTCAAGATATTCCCAATCGCCGAGGCACCATCCGCCCTCCGATTCGCGCACAACCATTCCGTTTTCCATACACTTCTCTGTGAATTGTATATAACGGCGCATCGCGGGGAGCACTTCCGAAAGAATTGACATGTCACCAAATTGCTTGACAAACGCATACGGCACGGTAATGATGGCCGCACCCCATCCGCAAGGCCCGCCGCCACCGCCTTGAAACGGCGCTGTGTGCTGCACGTGACCTGTATTTATATCCTGACAGTCGAGTATATCACGAATCCATTTTCGGTAAAGTACCTTTGAATCAAACATCATCATGGCCGCAGGAGCGCAGACTTGACCGTCACCGGTGTAACCAAGTCTCTCTCTGTGAGGGCAATCCGAAGGATAAGAGCCGTGATAATTCGACAGCTGGGTTCTCGCGTAGGCATCAAAGAGAAAATTTGCCCCTTCACTATCCGAATCAAACTCGGCTGTTAAATTAACATTAGAATGGATAACGCAGACCTCGACGTTCTCTATCCCGGAAATGTCGCCTTCAATTTCAAAAAAGCGGAACGCATGCCACGTGAAATGCGGCATGAACGTACGGCTTTCACCGTCGGAAATAAATATGTCGGTCATAATCTGTTCGTTTCCGGACGTTCCCCTGGATTGAGATCCTGTGCTGGTAAAATCAAGATCACCATCCCCGTCAAGATATTCCGAGTAACGCAGAGTGTATTTTCCTCGATTGACACGCAAGGCAACGAGCGCGCTGACATTTTCCCCTGCGTCGTATATTCTTTTGTCCTTACGCTCCGAAATAAGCGCAGGATGTATTTTTCTTATAATTCTGTCCGACACGGCATCGGTCGGTGTCAGAATCGAGCCCGGCGCAGGGAGCGTTTTCACTCCTTTGGGCTTTTTTTTCGTGTAAGTGTAGTCGATCGTCTCTCCGATAAAAAGGCTTGTATCTCTGATTTCGCAATCGGTATAGACCTCGCTTCCGTCGGAGGCAAGAATTTCACCGTCAAGGTTGAATTCAAATATGCATCTCGGTCGATCCGCATACCCCATTTTCCCCTCTGCAATTCTCTCATTCTGAACGAACCATCCGCCGCCGACAACAATTTTCAGCTCGTTTTCGCCCTGCCTTAAAAAATCGGATATATCAAACGTATGAAAATATATTCTGTGAGTAAAAGAATCCCGCACGGGATAGGTCGCACCCGAAAAGTCGCGGCGGAAATAGTCACTCGGCGCAGGGATAAATTTATCATCCGTTATCGAAGCTCCGTTGATATAAGCCTCAAAGTAACCAAGCCCCGTTATATTGAGCAGGGCGCTTTTGGGCAATTGCCCAAGTGTGAAATGCCGCAAAAAAACCGTTACCGTCATAGGCTCGTCGGGAGCGATCCAGCGTGCGGCTTTAAAATGCTTTTCCATTTTACACCTCGGTTAAGGCTTCCTTACATTCGAGAAGCACGCCCCTCTTTCTAAGGCAAGCACGTATTTCTTCAACGTCGGCGGAATGAATGTCGCAAGAAAGCGCGGCGGCAACCCCCGCCGCCTCACCGCTGACCGCACACACGGGTATGACGCGCGTTATATCCCACATCGCATCACTTGTCGAAATGCATCTGCCTGCGACGAGAAGATTTTTAATATCGTCACCATAAAGCACCGAGAGAGGGAGCGCATATATAGGCCCCGGCTTTTTCCAATTCGGATATATTCCCACGGAATCGGGGTAATCCACGAATTCTTCGGTTATATCCTGCTCGTATTTTCCTACGAGTCGTCTTGTCATTCGGATTTCCGGCGTTGTGGCAATTGTCACGGGCAAAAGATCGTGAATCGTTTTTCTGCGTTCCAAAAAATTATGAAGCAGGGTGCTATGTGAAATTTCGGTCATTTCCGAAAGCTCATCCGTGTCAAGACCGCCAAATCTTCTGTCATAAGCCAAGTCTGTATTTTCTTCCGTATCGGGCGTGTCATGAACCCCGCACATATAGAGCTTGTATTCTCCCTTGCCGTAGCCGTAATACCAAGCGGCAAGCTTGTTTCCCTCGGAGAAAACCTCGGTTCTTGCGCCGGAAAACTTACAAAGATCGCAGTCACCCGTCGTATCTATAACGGAACGATGAACCGAGATCGCCTCTCTGCCGCCCTTGCCCTCGATCATTACATGCGTGATTTTTCCGTCCTTTACCGCGGTGCATGCCGCTGTAGCGCCGTAGAGAATTTTAA
>JAZQWS010000135.1:0-5988 GCA_045632465.1 Eubacteriales bacterium | reverse complement strand
TGAAATCACCGCCAGAGATGCGGGTGGAAAGGGAATCAACGTGTCCCGCGCATTAACGCAAAACGGCGTGGAAAATGTCGCCGCCTGCATCGTTGGGCGAGAAAACGGCGAAGAATTTCTGAAAATGCTGGAAAAAGAGGGAATTCGCACGGCGGCGGTCTTTGTTGACGGTCGCATCCGAGAGAATATCACCCTCCATGAAAAGGAAAAAAGCGAAACGCGTATCAGTTTTCCGGGCTTTTCATGCGTATCCGAGGTGCTTTCGGAGGTGCGAAAAGCCATTGGTGAGATCGCCGCAGGCGATATCTGCGTTTTCTCGGGAAGCGTTCCTTCGGGAATTCCCGAAGCGGCAATTGTTTCCTTTCTTACGGAATTGAAGGCCTCGGGCGCATCGCTCGTGATCGATTCCAAATCGCTTTCGCTCGATTCGCTTTCAGCGCTTCGCCCATTCTTGATCAAGCCGAATGCGGAAGAGGCAGAGAAAGCGCTCGGCTTTTCCATTGATAGTATTGCGGCCGCCGCAAATGCGGCCAAGGCCCTGCAGGAAAAGGGAATCGAAAACGTGCTTCTCAGCCTCGGCGGCGATGGTGCGATCCTTGCGACAAAATCGGGAACGTACTATGCCTCTGCCCCGAAAATCGCCGTCCGGTCCACGATCGGCGCGGGGGATAGCACGATCGCGGGCTTCCTTTCGGCGCTTGCGGAAGGACTCGATAGCGGGGAAATGCTTGCACGTGCGGTTGCCTACGGTAGCGCGGCTTGCGAAAGAGAAGGAACGGCGCCGCCTCTGCCCGAGGACGTATGCCGCCTTATGAAAAATATTGTCGTAAAAGGGATAAATTAAAGAAAAAACGGAGAAATAACAATGAAAATTGGTATTGAATACAAAAATAGTCTTGGCGCAACTCTTGGAAGCTCGGCTTTGGAAAAGCTGAAATCCTTGGGCTATGATGCCTTGGATTATCAGATCGCGGATACCAAATCGGAGATCTATGCTATGAGCGAGGAGGAGTCGCTTGCTTTCCTTCGCCGTGAGCGCGAGCGGATCGAGAAGGCGGGGCTCTTTGTCAACCAGGTGCATGGCCCTTGGCGCTGGCCTCCGCGCGATTATGAGGAGGCCGATCGCATTGAGCGCATGGAAAAAATGAAACGCTCCATGCGCATGGCTTCAGCACTCGGCGCGCGTTATTGGATCGTGCATCCCCTGATGCCCTTCGGCATTGAGGATATCGGAAGCGGCAAGGAGGAAGAAACCCATAGCATCAACCTCGCGTTTATGCGCGAGCTTCTTGCAGAAGCAAAGAAAAACGGCGTGGTCATCTGCCTGGAAAACATGCCTTTTCCCAAGTTTTCTATCGCAACGCCCGAGGCAATTCTGAATTTCGTTAAGGAAATTGGTGACGAGGATTTCATGATCTGCCTTGATACGGGGCACGTTGGCACGTATGAGGATCTGGATCTTGCGGAGGAAACCCTTCGCCTCGGCTCTTATATCAAAGCGCTTCACGTGCACGATACCTTCACGAGCCACGATTATCACCTCGCTCCCTATAGCGGAAAGCACGATTGGGAGAAATTCGGCGCGGCTCTGCTTGCAATCGGATATGAGGGCGTTTTCTCTCTCGAAACCTGGCCTTCTGCGGCGCTCCCCCTCGATCTTCTTGAGGATGAGCTTGCTCTCCTTGCAAAAAAGACAAAGCATATTGTAAGACCCCGCTGATTTTATATAAAAAAGAACGGCAATCCGGAGCATCCGTCGCCTCGGCATCTTGCCGTTCTTTCTTTTTTTATGTCGGGAAAATTCTAAAATAACCTTCAAAAATCCGCTTTAATATTTGTTTTGTACCAAAAAGGAACATTTTATTCGGATTTGCTCATGCTTTCGCGGTATTCGCTGGGGGACGTGCCGCAGAGCTTTTTGAAATGCCTTGAAAAATAATAAAGCGATGCAAAGCCAACCGCATCCGCCACCTCGGAAATGCGCATCGTGCTGTACCGCAGAAGGAGCTTTGCGTTTTTGATGCGAACCGCGATGAGATCTCCGATCGGAGAAGTGCCGTAGGTGTTTTTGTAAACGGCGGAGAAGCGGCTTGGCGAATATCCCGCCATCCTTGCCATTTTCTCCAGCGTCCAATCCTGGCGATAGGAATGCAGGATCTCGCCGCGTATATGCTCGAGCTTGGCCGCTGAGCGCGTGCCGAGCGCCTTCTTGTAGGAGCGGTAAACGTCAATGATCATCTCAGTCATAATGAGATCGCATTTCTCGCGATATCCCTCGTCCTGGTAGGAGCGCTCGCTGTGAATGCGCTCGATCGCCGTGGAAAGAAAGCTCGCGTCCGTGCGGATCGGCGTCAGAAACGGCAAAGGAAATTTTTCAAGAAGCGCATCCAGATCCGCGCCGCCAACGTGGATCCAGTCGTTCACAAAGCCGCTCTCTGCCTCAGGCGTTGCACCGTGGTAAACAACTGCCCCCGGGGGAACGATCATGAAATCCCCCGCTTGTCCGCGCAGAAGCTCGCCGTTCACCTCGTAGAGATAGTCCGTGTGAAAATATCCGAAAAAATAAATATCAAAGCTCAGCCTTGGTGCGAATTCGCCCTTTTTGTGGCTGAAAGCCGTTCCGTACACCCGAAAATCCATCTTCACCTCGAAAAATAAAAGGATAGTGCAAATTTATAGTGTGATAATCTATTGTTATTCTTACTATATCATAATATAATACAAATGTCAATAAAATTTAAGGAGTCTTTCTCATGCTGGATAAAAGTCATGATATCGTCCTGAAAAGAAAATGCATCCTGAAGCCTGTGGAGGGCAATCCCTTTGCCTCCGAAATGGTTCTCAATCCCGGCCTCATCGAAGATCCGAAAACGGGCAGACTTCATATGCTCGTGCGCACCAGCGGCCCTTGCCCCGAAAAGCAGCTCCCCGGCTGCCCCTTGCCTTTCCCGATCTATTTCATGTATGCCTGGTCGGATGATGGCGGGGAAAATTGGGAATTTGATCTCTCCCGCCCTGCGCTTTCGCCCGCCATCGCCTATGAGGAAAAGGATATGTGGCTTGTGAACGGCCGCGGTGAGCGCGTGCCGAACTATCATAACGGTTGTATTGAGGATCCTCGCCTCCTCTTCATTGAAGGGGAGTGCTACTGTATCATCGCCGCCCGCACCTTTCCTGCAGGCCCCTATTGGGTGCATGATGAACCCGTGCAATGTATGCCCGAATGGGCAAAGCGCGAGGATAGCCCCATCGGCAACCAAGGAAACGTAACCACCACCGTGCTTTACAAGGTGGATCTTTCGGCTCTTGCCGCAAAGGATTATGCGCGCGCCTTCACCTTTGTCACCGATCTCACCAACCCGAAGCACGGCGAAGACAGAGACGTTTTCATCTTCCCCGAGAAAATGAAGATTGACGGGAAAATGCAGTACGTCATGATCCATCGCCCGCATCATCCCGATGCATACGAGGGCGTGGAGGAAAGCCGCCCCTCCATCGTGATTGCCGCGGCAGAATCGCTCTATGATTTTGCAAAGGATAAGGCGAAGCGTAAGGTTCTCTATTCTCCCGAGCTGGATTGGCAGGGGGATAAGGTCGGCGGAAGCACGCCCCCCGTTTCCCTTGGCAACGGCGAATGGCTCTTTAATTTCCATGCCAGAAAAAATGAAACCGTCGGCTATGCGCAGTCCTTCATGATCCTGAAGGAAAAGGAAAACGATCTGCCCGAAATTTCGCATCTCTATCCCGCTCCCTGGATCGTAAACGAGGCGGATTTTGAAGCCCCGAAAAAGTTCTCCATCCCCTGCATTTTCTTCACGGGACTTGTAAAGCGTGATGACAAAATGATCGTTAGCTACGGTGCGGCAGATGAGTTCGCCGCTGTGATGGAGCTGGACTATAACAAAACCGTTTCTATCCTGAGAAACTATCCATATGTAAAGTAAAGTTATGAATTCTAAGGAAAAATATCAAAAATGGCTCGCCTCTCCTGCTTTGAGCGAGGCTGAAAAAGAAGAGCTTCGATCGCTCTCCGAGAAGGAAATCGAGGATCGCTTTTATGCGGATCTCGCCTTTGGAACGGGAGGTCTTCGCGGCGTGATGGCCGTGGGTAGCAACCGCATGAATCTCCACGTTGTCAGGCAGGCAACGCAGGGGCTCGCTGCCGAGCTTGCGGAGTCCCGCGCAGAAGAAAAAAAGCTCTCCGTCGTGATCGGTTACGATAGCCGAAATCATTCATCGGAGTTCGCCCGCGCCGCGGCTGAGGTTCTTTCCGCAAACGGCATTCGCGCCCTCCTCTTTGATCGCCTTTGTCCAACGCCGGAGGTATCCTTTGCCGTGCGCCATCTCGGATGCGCCGCAGGCATCGTGATCACCGCGAGCCATAACCCCAAGGAATACAACGGCTATAAAGTATATGACGAAGAGGGAACGCAGATCTCCCCCGATCGTGCCGCACGCATCCTCTCCCATATCCGTAAAACGGCGCTTCCCATCGATGCGCTGAAAGCGCCCGATCCCGCCCTGATCGAAACGATCGGCGAGGAGGTGCATTCCGCGTACGTTTCGCGTGTGCGCGCCGAGTCCATGGGCATTTCCATCCCCTCGGATCTCTCGGTTTTATATACCCCCTTGCACGGAGCGGGCAATCTCCCCGTGCAAAGCATTCTTGCATCCCTGGGCGTAAACTACACCGTAGTGGCCGAGCAGGAAGCGCCGAACGGTGATTTTCCAACCGTTGATAGCCCAAATCCCGAAAACCGCTCTGCCTTTGATCTTGCGATCGCCTATGCGGAGAAGCACCCCGTCGATCTCATCCTCGGCACAGATCCGGATAGTGACCGCCTCGGCCTCGTTGTGAAGGAAAAGGACGGAAGCTTTGTCGTTTTGAACGGTAATCAAACCGGTGCGCTTTTGGCGGAATTCATTCTCAGAAAAACGAGCGAGCGCGGCATGCCGAAGGATCCCCGCCTCGTGAAAACCATCGTAACCACCGAGCTCGTGCGCGAGATCGGTCTTCGCTTCGGCGTTGTCACTGAGGATGTGCTGACAGGCTTCAAGTACATCGGCGATAAGATTAAGGAATACGAGCGTGATGGTGCAAGCTATCTCTTCGGTCTCGAGGAAAGCTATGGCTACCTCAAGGGTACGTATGCAAGAGATAAGGATGCCGTGGTTGCCGCCATGCTCGCCGTAGAGCTTGCCGCCGAATGCAAGGCCGAGGGCATAACGCTCGCCGAGCGCCTTCGCTCGATTTACGAAGCCTATGGCTGCCACAAGGAAAAGCTCCTAAGCTTCACCTTAAAGGGCATCGAAGGGCAGAAAAAGATCGAAGCGCTGATGGAGCGGCTTCGCTTTATGCCGAAAATGCAAAACGAATGTGAGCGCCTTGATTATAGTCAAGGTCTCTCGGGGCTTCCGAAATCCAATGTGCTGAAATTCATCCTCTCGGATGGCTGGATCGCCGCCCGCCCCTCGGGAACAGAGCCGAAAATCAAGTTCTATCTCGCCGCCAAAGGGGAGAATGAAGCCGCCTGCGAAAAAATTCTCGAAAAGCATATCGCATGGGTGAATTCCGTTATCGCCGAAGCGTAAAGCTTTTTTGATATGTGCAAAAATCCCGTCACCGCGCCTTCTCGCGCGGCGGCGGGATTTTTAAATTTCCCTGGAATTTCCTCACATTTTTACTATATTATACTATAGTGCGAAGAAAAAATAAAAAAATTCATTTTCCCTATTGACTTTTGCACTTTAGTGTGATAAACTACTAAAGAACAAAAGCGAGGAGGGCATCATGGGAGCCTTTTACATGGAAAAATTTGATGGATTTTTCGAAGCGATCTGCAAGCTTTCGAGCGTTGAGGATTGCCGAAAATTCTTTGAGGACGTGTGCACGATCAAGGAGATGGAGGATATGAGCGGAAGACTGGACGTTGCTCGCCTCCTTCGTGATGGCAAGAGCTATCAGGAGGTCTCGAAGCTCACGGGCGC
>JAZQWS010000134.1:0-3196 GCA_045632465.1 Eubacteriales bacterium | reverse complement strand
GGAAAACGCGGCGGTTCTGAAGGAAAAGCCTTTTCCTACGATTTCGGATACGGCGGCAGAGGCTATGCAGGAATATATTCTTGCGGCGGGCGCAGAGGGTGACAGCGTTGGCGGCATTCTCGAAAGCATGATCTTCGGACTGCCTGCGGGGCTCGGCGAGCCTTGGTTTGACAGCTTTGAGGGTGTTCTTTCGCACGCTCTCTTTTCGATCGGCGGCATCAAGGGCGTTGAATTCGGGGCAGGCTTTTCCATGGCCGATATGCGCGGAAGCGAGGCCAACGATGCGTTTTTCTGCGAGGACGGACTTATCCGAACCGAGACCAACAACAACGGCGGCATCAACGGCGGCATCACGAATGGAATGCCGGTTATTTTCCGCTGTGCCGTGAAGCCAACGCCCTCGATCTACAAAGAGCAAAAGACCGTTGACATTTACAAAAAAGAAAACACCACGCTGAAAATTGAAGGAAGGCACGACCCCGCGATCGTTCACCGAGCCGCGCCCGTTGTCAGCGCCGTTGCCGCGCTTGCGGTGGCGGATCTTTTAACCGTTCGCTACGGAACGGATGCTTTGAAAACAGGCTTGAGGAAATAAAAAATGCTTTACGGATGCATAGGAGAGAAGCTCGGACACAGCTTCTCCAAGGAAATACACAACATGATCGGCGCATATGCCTACGAGCTGAAGGAAATTCCGAGCGACTCGCTGGATGATTTTATGCGCGCCAAGGACTTCGCGGGCATAAACGTTACCATTCCCTACAAGGAGAGAGTGATGCCGCATCTTTACGAGATCGATGCGGGCGCGCTTTCGATCGGCGCGGTGAACACCGTTGTGAACCGCGGAGGCAAGCTTTACGGCTACAACACCGATTTTTACGGCATGGAAAAGCTTCTCGCGCATGCGAAGATCAGGATCACCGGCAAAAAGGTTGCGATCCTCGGCACGGGCGGCACCTCCAAAACGGCAAAAGCCGTGGTTCGCCATCTCGGTGCGGCCGAGATCCTAACCGTTAGCCGCAGAAGAGAAAACGGTGCCGTTCTTTACGACGATCTTTATCAGAAGCACAAGGACGTTGAGGTGATCATCAACACCACCCCCGTTGGAATGTTTCCGAACGCAGATCTCTCGCCCTTGGATCTTTCCTTCTTCAAGAAGCTTTCCGGCGTTGCGGATGCGATTTACAATCCGCTTTGCACACACCTGATCTGCCAGGCGAAAAAGCGCGGCATCCCTGCAGAGGGCGGCCTTTACATGCTGGTGGCGCAGGCGGTTCGCGCATCGGAGATCTTCATGAATACAACCTACGACGATGCGATCACCGAGGGAATCTACAAGAAAATCCTCGCCGAGAAGCAGAACATCGTGCTGATCGGAATGCCTGCCAGCGGAAAAACGACCGTTGGCAAACGGATCGCCGAGAAGCTCGGCCGCCCCTTTACGGACACGGACGAACTGATCACTCTTGCGAGCGGCGAGAGCATCCCCGATATTTTTGCAAAGCACGGCGAGAAGGAATTCCGCCGCCGTGAATCAGCCGCCATCAAGCAGGCATCCACCCTCGTTGGAAACGTGATCGCCACGGGAGGCGGCGCGATCCTCAATCCGTCCAACGTGAAAAATCTCATGCAAAACGGCCGTATTTTTTTCCTTGACCGTGATCTTGAGAAGCTGATCCCCACCGAGGATCGCCCACTTGGAAGCACCAAAGAGGCCATCAAAAAAAGATATAACGAACGATACAATCTTTACTGCGCGTCCTGCGACTTCAGAGTGGACGCAAACGGCGACATCGAAACGGTTGCCAATACGATTACAGAGGAATTTTTGAAATGAAGCTACTGATACTCAATGGCCCGAATCTCAATATGCTCGGCATTCGAGAGCCTGCGCATTACGGAAAGGAAACCTATCAGGATCTTTGCGCGAAAATTAAAAGCCATGCGGATGCGATCGGCCTTCAGGTCGAGCTTTTCCAATCCAATCATGAGGGCGCTCTGGTGGATAAGATCCAGGAGGCGTATTTTCAGGAGGTGGACGGCATCGTTATCAACCCCGGCGCATATACACACACGAGCATTGCTCTGCTCGATGCCGTAAAGGCGGTTTCCATCCCAACGGTGGAGGTGCATATTTCGGACGTGAACGCCCGCGAGGACTTCCGCAAGGTCAGCTACATTCGCGCCGCCTGTATCGCAACCATCAGCGGCCACGGCACGGATGGCTACACCGAAGCGATGACGCTTCTATATGAACGCCTTAAAGGAGACAGCAAGAAATGACGGTTTCGATTCAGCCCTCCAAAGCGAAGGGCGAGGTCTTTGCTCCACCATCCAAAAGCATGGCGCACCGCCTTCTCATCTGCGCGGCGCTCTGCAACGGAACGAGCCGCATCTTTGGCATCAGCGACTGCGAGGACGTTTCGGCAACGCTCGGCTGCCTCGAAAGCCTTGGTATTCCATTTGAGCGCTCGGGCGATTCGGTTACCGTTTGGGGCAAGCCGCTCCGCGCTCTTAACCCGGAAAAGGCGCTTTACGCCAGAGAAAGCGGAAGCACGCTGCGTTTTTTTATCCCTCTGGCACTTCTGACCGAAAAGAAGGTTCGGTTTACTGCAGAAAAATCTCTCCTTTCCCGCCCCTTCGGCGTTTACGAGACGCTTTCTGCGGAAAAAGGATTTTATTTTGAAAAAAGCGAGGACGCGATCACCGTTGAAGGCCCGCTGAAGGCAGGCGAATACCGCGTTCCCGGAAATATTTCAAGCCAATTTATCAGCGGACTTCTCTTTGCGCTTCCTCTCCTTGAAAAAGACAGCCGCATCGTGATCACCACGGCCGTGGAGAGCCGCCCCTACATCAATCTTACCATCAAGGCGCTGGCAGAATTCGGCGTTTTGATCCGCTGGGAGGATGAGCACACGCTCTTCATCGGCGGCGGACAAAGCTATGCAAGCCGCGAGATCAGCGTTGAGGGCGACTATTCCGGCGCGGCCTTTCTCGAGGCGATGAATCTTTTCTCGCACGAGATCTCCGTGAAGGGATTGGATAACGAGAGCATCCAGGGCGACAGGATCTATCGCCAATATTTCCCCGTTCTGAACCTCGGCGTTCCCACGCTTCACATCGGAGATTGCCCGGATCTCGGGCCGATCCTCTTTGCCGTTGCGGCGGCGAAGAACGGCGGCGTTTTCAGCGGAAC
>JAZQWS010000133.1:0-7625 GCA_045632465.1 Eubacteriales bacterium | reverse complement strand
CCCCGAAGAGGGCAAGAAATGCGGCGGCCTTGTTCTGAAAACCGAGTATCAGCACCACTTTCCCGAGGCGGCGGAGATCCCGCTTCTGAAGCTTGGCTATCACGTTTGCTTTATCGAAAACGAAAACCGCTTCGGCCAGCCCTCGGATCTTGACCGCAAGGCGCGCTTTGTTCGCTACCTGCAGGAGAAATACGGTCTGCGCAAAAAGTGCGTTCCCGTTGGCTTCAGCTGCGGCGGCATGATCGGTCTTTATTTTGCCGAGAGATATCCCGAGCTCGTCAGCTGCCTTTATGTCGACGCCCCCGTGGTGAACTTCATGAGCTGGCCCTGCCACTTCGGCCAGGAAAACCCAAAGCCCGGGCTTGGCGAGATCCTTCCCGCCCTCGGGCTGAAAAATCTTGCGGAGCTGATGGCATATCGCAAAATGCCTCTCGATAAAATTCCCTCTCTGATCGAAAAGAAGATCCCCCTCGTGATGGCATCGGGCGATAGCGACACCGTTGTTCCCTATGACGAAAACGGCATTTTCGTTGAGCGCGCCTATAAGGAAGCCGCCCTCCCGATCGAGGTTTATATCAAGCCCGGCGGAGACCACCATCCGCATGGAATCCCCGATCCGACGCCGATCGTTGATTTCATCCTTCGCTACGATGTTTAAAAAGAAAAATACGCCGCGGCCAAATTCCGCGGCGTATTTTTCTTTGGTTTTGCGAAAGCAATTACATGCCGATCAGAGCAAGCACGTCCTTGAAAAGGGGAACAAGGATGCCCTGAAGATCGAATGCCTCTCTGCCGAGTGCAACGAGGAGCGCAACGGGAACTGCAACTACGATGAGAGCGGCGAAAATGATAGAGAACTTCATCTTCCAAAGGAATCTCAGAACGTAGCCGACGATACCGAGAACGAGCGGGATCGCGATGAGCGCAATGGTTGCACCCCAAAGAATACCCGTCAGCGTTGCGAACTCAACATCCAATTTGATTGCATAGCAAACTGCAAATGCAATCACAAGCACGGGAAGCAGGCTCCAAAGCAGGGTTCTCGATTTTCTGAAAACTCTCTTCTCTCTTCTTGCCTGTCTTGCCATCTTTTTGGCCTCACGTCTAGCAGACATATTAAGTAACCTCCAAAAATATTATAATTTTTGAACTGAATATCAGAACGAAAATAGTGTATCATTCCTATATGAATTTGTCAAGCCATTTTTCATATATTTTTCACACTTATTTTTCATTTTGGAAAAAAAGTGACAAATCCAAACACCGTTTATAGTTTTTTTGCACAAAGCCGATCCGAATTCATAAAAAAAGACCTTCGCCCCAAAAAGAGCGAAAGTCTTTTTTTATCTTTATTATCTTGCCAGGATGCCGGCAACTGCATTCAGCGCCTCGTCGATCTTATCGAGATCCTTGCCGCCGCTCATTGCATTATCGGGGCGTCCGCCGCCCTTACCGCCGCAGATCACGGAGATCTCGCCGAGGATCTTGCCCGCATGCGCGCCTGCCTTCACAGCCTCAGCGCCTGCCGCGGCAACGAAGTTCAGCTTACCGTCGGAAACAACGGCAAATACGCAAACGCCCATCGGCTCCTTTTCCTTCACCTGATCGCAAAGGCCGCGCACCGCATCGGGGCGCATTTCGAGCTTCGCCGTGAGCAAACGGAAATTGCCAACCGAAACGAAGGAGGAGAGAAGTCCCTCCAGCTTCTGATTCGCAAGCTTTGCCTGCAGGGATTCTGCCACGCGCTTGGATTCCTTCAGCTCTGCCTGCAGAGCGGATGCCTTCTTCGCAACGTCTGCCACGGTGGGGCATTTCAGCTCCTTCGCCGCATCGGCCAGAAGCGCCTCTCTCGCATGAAGGAGAGAAAGAACGCCGAGACCGGTAACCGCGCTGACACGGCGAACGCCTGCCGCAACGGAGGATTCTGCGGTGATCTTGAAAAGACCGATCGCGCCGGTGTTCTTCACGTGCGTTCCGCCGCAAAGCTCGGTGCTGGTGCTTCCCGCGCGCAGAACGCGAACGGTGTCACCGTATTTTTCATCAAAGAGAGCGATTGCGCCGAGCGCCTTTGCTCCCTCCATATCCGTAACCGTGGTGGTTACCTCCTCGGAGGCGAGGATAGCATCGTTTACAAGTGCCTCAACCTTTGCGATCTCCTCGGCGGTCATGGCCGCGAGATGCGAGAAGTCAAAGCGCATTTCATTTTCATCCACGTAAGAGCCAGCCTGCTTCACGTGCGTTCCGAGAACGCGGCGAAGAGCGCTCTGCAGAAGGTGCGCCGCCGTGTGGTTGCGTGCGATCGCGGCGCGGCGCGCGCTCTCAACCGAAAGCGAAACCGCATCGCCAACGCGGAGCGTTCCGTTTTCAAGCGTTACCATATGCAGATAAACGCCCTCGGTCTTCTTGGTGTCGGTCACGGAGAGTCTCGCATCCCCTGCGGTGATCTCGCCCTTGTCGCCAACCTGGCCGCCGCCCTCGCCGTAGAACACGGTTTTGTCGAGAACGATGGTTGCCTCTCCCTCGGAGATGCTCTCGGCGCTCTCACCGTCCACGAGGATGGCAAGCACCTTTGCGTCACAGGTCAGGCTCTCGTAGCCGAGGAACTCGGTCTTGGGAAGCGAAGCCAGCGCGCCGAGCGAATCCTTCGACCAGCCGGAGATATTGCCTCTGGCGGCACGCGCGCGATCCTTCTGCTCCTTCATCAAAGCAAGGAAGCCCTCCTCATCCAGCGCAAGGCCCGCCTCCTGGGCGATCTCGCGGGTGAGGTCAACGGGGAATCCGTAGGTATCGTAAAGCTTGAAGGCCTCCGCACCCGAAAGCGCCTTTGCGCCCTCGGCGGAAAGCTCCGCAAGTCTCTTTTCAAGCATGGAAAGACCTGCATCCAGCGTCTGACGGAAGCGATCCTCCTCCTGATTGATCACGCGGAGGATATAATCTGCCTTCTCGGCAAGCTCGGGATATGCGCCCTTATTCTGCTCGATCACGATCTCGCAAAGCTCGGGAAGGAACTTTCTCTCAATGGAGAGAAGCTTACCGTTGCGGCAGGCGCGGCGAAGGATACGGCGAAGCACGTAGCCTCTTCCCTCGTTGGAGGGGATAACGCCGTCCGAGATCATGAAAGTGGCGCTTCGGATATGGTCGGTGACAACGCGGATGGAAATATCGTTTGCCTTATCGTTGCCGTAGGTCTTGCCGGCGATCGAACAAACGGTGTCAAGCAGCTTGCGAACGGTGTCTACCTCAAAGAGGTTGTCCACACCCTGCATAACGCAGGCAAGACGCTCAAGTCCCATACCCGTGTCAATATTTTTCTGCTTCAGCTCGGTGTAGTTACCGTTGCCGTCGTTATCAAACTGGGAGAATACGTTATTCCAGATCTCCATGAAGCGATCGCAATCGCATCCGGGCTTGCAATCTGCGCTTCCGCATCCATAAGCAAGGCCGCGGTCAAAATAGATCTCGGAGCAGGGGCCGCAGGGGCCGGTGCCGTGCTCCCAGAAGTTATCCGCCTTGCCGAGGCGAACGATGTGGCTCTCGTCCACGCCGATCTTATCTCTCCAGATGGCGTAAGCCTCGTCGTCCTTCTCGTAAACGGAAGGCCAAAGAAGATCCTTCGGGATCTCGAGCGCTTCGGTCAGAAACTCCCAAGCCATCGGAATTGCCTCGTCCTTGAAGTAATCTCCAAAGGAGAAGTTTCCGAGCATCTCGAAATACGTGCCGTGGCGCGCCGTGTGTCCAACGCGGTCAAGGTCAGGGGTACGAATGCACTTCTGGCAGGTGCAAACGCGCTTTCCGGGAGGGGTTTCCTCACCGGTGAAAAACTTCTTCATCGGGGCCATGCCCGAGTTGATCAGAAGAAGCGATTTGTCATTGTTCGGAACGAGCGAATAGCTCGGCAGGCGCACGTGCCCGTGGCTCTCAAAGAAGGAGAGAAACTTTTCTCTCAGGTCGTTGAGCGACGTCCATTTCATAAAAACCTCCGCAGGCGATAAAGATCGCCTCACAAAAAATATTTTTCTAACATAACATTATACACTTTTTCTAAGCACATGTCAAGAGAAAAGCGCATTGGTTTTCAAAATTATAAAATATACGCGCATATTTTTATAAAAAATTAACGGTTAGTTTTGTTTTGCCTGTTTACTTTTTTTTAAAAGTGTGTTATACTTTTTTAATAATGATAAAATGCATACGAATGCACGCCCGCGGGCAAAGAATAACCACCCGCAATTCAATTCGGAGGATTTTATGAAAAAACGAATTTTATCCTTGCTTTTCGCCTTAATGCTTTGCATATTCGCGCTCTCCGCCTGCGATGGCGGCGAGAATCCCCCAACGCCCCCGCCAAGCGATGAAACGAGCGAAGGTCTTGAGTTCACGCTGAAGGAGGACGACACGTACGCCGTTTCCGTTGGCACGCTTCTGAATGAAAAAGAGATCGAGATCCCCGCGGAATACAAAGGCAAGAGCGTTTCCGAGATTGCGGAGCGCGGCTTCCAGCAGACTGAGGTGGCAAGCATCTCTATTCCGAATTCCGTGAAGATCATCGGCGCATCCGCCTTCCGCGGCTGCCAGAATCTCACCGCCATTTCCATCCCGAACTCCGTGGAATCCATCGGCGCGCACGCCTTCTATAACTGCAAGGGGCTCGCCACGGTTTCCATCAGCCAAAGATTGAAATCCATCGGCGACTACGCCTTTTATAACTGCAGCACGCTTTCTGCGATCGCCCTGCCCGAAAAGCTGGAAAACATCGGTGAGGGCGCATTCTTCAACTGCACCGCGCTGACGGATGCAACCATCCCCGCAGGCGTGACCGAGATCGGCATCTCCGCCTTCAAGGGGTGCAATAAGATCGCAAACCTTTCCGCTCCCTTCGTTGGAGGCAATGCGGAAAACGGCTTTATCGGCTACATTTTCGGCGCAACGAGCGCGGAAAACAACGTTCACTTCGTTCCCGCTTCGCTTGCCACCGTTTCCGTGACGAACTGCACCGCGATCGCCGCAAACGCCTTTAAGGGATGCGGCACGATCACGAGCATTGCCCTTCCCGCCAATCTCACCTCCGTTGGCGCTTCCGCCTTCTCCGGATGCACCGCGATCGAAAAGCTTTTTATCGAGGATCTCGCCGGCTGGTGCGCCGTTGATTTTGCAAGCGCGGATGCCAATCCCCTCTCGCAGGGCGCAGACCTTTACGTTGGCGGAAAAACCACCTCCGCTATCACGATCCCCGAGACCGTTTCCGCAATCAAGCCCTTCGCATTTTACAACTGCACGAGCGTTAAGTTCCTGAATGTGAACAACGGAGCCAAGGAGATCGGCGCATCCGCTTTTGAGGGATGCGAAAAGCTCCAGTCCGTGAATATTGCCGACAGCGTGACACGCATCGGCGCATCCGCCTTCAAAAACTGCAACGCGCTGGAAGAGATCTCGCTTCCCTTCATCGGCGCAGAGCACGGCGGCGCGGCAAACACGCATTTCGGCTATATCTTCGGCGGCAAAACGCGCGATGACAACGAGCTTACCGTTCCCGAAACGCTCCGCTTCGTTACCGTTACCTCCGCAACGAGCATCGGCTTCTCCGCCTTCTACGGATGCCGAACCATCCATAGCATCACCCTCCCCGCAGGGCTGACCACGATTGAAAACGCGGCCTTCTCCGCCTGCACGAAGCTGTCGGCGATTGAGATTCCGAAAACCGTTACCGCCATAGGCGAATCCGCCTTTTCCTATTGCACCTCGCTGGTGCGCGCCGATATTCCCGACAGCGTTGTCACCGTTGGCAACTTCTGCTTCTACGAATGCACCGAGCTCAGCACCGTAACGCTCGGAAAATCGCTCACCGCGGTTTCCAACGATATGTTCAAGGGCTGCGTGAAGCTCTTCTCCGTTTCCTTCGCGCCCGAAAACGCGATTACCGCGATCGGTCACCAGTCTTTCCTTGACTGTCAAAGCCTTGCCACGATCGAGATCCCGAAAGGCGTTACCCTCATTGATTCCTATGCCTTCGCGGGCTGCACGTCGCTCACCTCCATCGTGATTCCCGATAGCGTGGAAACGGTCAAGGACGCCGTTTTCCACAGCTGTTATGCGCTGGGCCGCATCTCCGTGGGCAACGGCATTCGCGCCTTCGGCACCTCGGTGTTTGACGGAACGAAGATCTCTTTCACAAATTATAACGGCTGCTATTATATCGGAAACGAAACCAACCCCTACGTGGTTGTTATGAGCTATACAAGCAGACATACGAAAAATCTCGCCGTTCACAGCGATGCGAAAGCGATCGCCAAGAAGGCCTTCGCAAGCTCGCAAATGCGCACCATCTCGCTCCCCGAGGGCCTGATGGGCATCGGCGCCGGCGCCTTCCAGGCCTGCACATATCTGCAAAGGATCACGATCCCGAGCAAGATCACCGTGATTGACGACACAACCTTTGATCTTTGCAGGAGCCTTTCAAGCGTTTCGCTCCCGAGCGGATTGACCTACATCGGCCGCTTTGCCTTCCGCGATTGCTTTAATCTCACCACCTTCACCGTTCCCGATGCGGTTACGCTGATCGAGGGCGGCGCCTTTGCAAACTGCACAAAGCTTGCAACCCTCGTTCTCGGCGCGGGCATCAAGGAGATCAAGCAGGAAGCCTTTGCTGACGCGGGCTTGCCGCTCGAGCCCGATGCGGAAAATAGCCCAAAGCTGATCAGCGCCGTTTACTATAAGGGCACCGCGTCTGACTTTGATCGGATCACGATCGGAGCCGCAAACAACGATTCCTTCTTAACCGCTCCGCGCTATTACTATAGCGAAACGCAGCCCGCCGCCGCAGGCAGCTATTGGCACTATGACGCAAGCGGCAATATCGAAATCTGGGCAAATTGATTTTCAAATCATAACCACCCGTCAAACGGGTGGTTTGCACAAGGGCTAAAAGCCCAATACTACCGGCCAGCGGCTCAAGCCGCTGGCTTTCGTATACTCAAGCCTATTGCCCTTGCCTCTTTTGCCGCCCTTGAAAGGGCGTTTGTATTACTTGCTACCCTTAAAAGGGTCTTCGTATTCCTTGACGCTCAACTTGTCAAGGGCTATATCATGTTTCTCTTGATCCTCGATATATTTTTTTATGGTGCTTTCATTGAGTCCCACTGTCGAAACATAGTACCCTTCTGCCCAAAAGTGCCGATTCCCGAATTTATATTTCAAGTTTGCATGTTTGTCGAACATCATTAATGCACTTTTTCCCTTTAAATATCCCATAAAACTTGACACGCTCGTTTTTGGTGGTATACTTAATAATAGGTGCACATGGTCGGGCATCATATTTCCCTCAAGTATTTCTACGTCCTTATACTTGCATAGAGTCCGGATTATCTCTTGCAAATCGACGCGATACTGATTGTATATGATCTTCCTCCTGTACTTCGGTACAAACACTATGTGGTACTTACAAACCCATTTAGTATGGGATAAACTATTTGTTCGGTTTGCCATTCTTTCTCCTTTCGTGTTGCAATAGACTTGAGCATCTTATTGTACCACATTAGGAGATTTTTTGGTATAACCTTTGTTTCCCACCCGCATAGCGGGTGGTTGTCTGTTTCGCTCTTCAAGCTCAACTGCCTAAAGGCATTAAT
>JAZQWS010000132.1:0-4905 GCA_045632465.1 Eubacteriales bacterium | reverse complement strand
GTTTTTTTGTGGAAGTTGTTGATTTTTTTTGTAAGATGTGCTATAATTATTCGGTTAAGAACGAAAAGACAGAGAAAACAGGAGAGGATTTTATATGAAGCGTACGGACCTCAGAAATATTGCAATCATCGCGCACGTTGACCACGGCAAGACCACGCTTGTGGACGAAATGCTTCGTCAGGGCGGAATTTACCGCGACAATCAGGAAACCACAGACCGCGTTATGGACTCGGGCGACCTCGAGCGCGAGCGCGGCATCACGATTCTGGCAAAAAACACGGCGATCCACTACAAGGGCGTTAAGATCAACGTGATCGATACTCCCGGACACGCGGATTTCGGCGGCGAGGTGGAGCGTATTCTTAAGATGGTAAACGGCGTTATCCTTCTGGTCGATGCGGCCGAGGGCCCCATGCCGCAGACGCGCTTCGTTCTCGAAAGAGCGCTGGCGCTGAATCATCGCGTGATCGTTGTCGTAAACAAGATTGACCGCCCCGATGCACGTCTTGACGAGATCGGTGACGAGGTGCTGGAGCTTCTTCTGGAGCTTGACGCAACCAACGAGCAGCTGGATTCTCCGATGCTCTTCTGCTCGGGCAGAGCGGGAACGGCATCCTTCGATCCCCATGCGCCCGGCAAGGATCTGCAGCCGCTTCTCGATACGATTCTTGAATATATGCCCGCGCCCGAGGGCGAGGAGGAAGAGCCCCTGCAGCTTCTCGTTTCCTCCATCGACTATAATGAGTTCGTTGGCCGCATCGGTATTGGCCGCATTGAGCGCGGATCGATCCGCCAGGGACAGGGCGTTTCGATTTGTAACTTCCATTCGAAGGATGGAAAATCTCGCCCCGCCAAGATCGTTTCGATCTATCAGTTTGACGGACTGAAGAGAGTTCCCGTTGAGGAGGCCACCGTTGGTGATGTGGTTTGCTTCTCCGGATGCGAGGATATCTCGATCGGTGACACCGTTTGCGCCCCCTCCTGCGTTGAGCCGCTGGAGTTCGTGAAGGTTGGCGAGCCGACGATGGAGATGACCTTCTCCGTAAACGATTCTCCCTTTGCGGGCAAGGAGGGTAAGTTCGTTACCTCCCGCCATCTTCGCGCAAGACTCTATAACGAGCTTCTTAGAGACGTTTCCCTCCGCGTGACGGATGGCGAAACCACGGATAGCTTCCGCGTTGCGGGAAGAGGCGAAATGCATCTTTCCATTCTCATTGAAAATATGCGCCGTGAGGGCTATGAGCTTTGTTGCTCCAATCCCCGCGTGCTTTATAAGGAAATCGACGGTGAGAAGTGCGAGCCGATCGAGAACGTGATCGTGGACGTGCCCGAGCAGTACGTTGGCGCGGTTATGGAAAAGCTTGGCGCGAGAAAGGGAAATCTCGTGGATATGCAGCTGCACGGCACGCGCCAGAAGCTCTTCTACAATATTCCCACGCGTTGCCTCTTCGGTTATAGAAGCGAGCTTCTGACGGATACGCGCGGCGAAGGTCTGATCTCCTCGCTCCTCGCGGGCTACGAGCCCTTCCGCGGTGAGATCAAAACCCGATTCACTTCCTCTCTGGTTGCTTCCGAAACCGGCGTTGCCACCACCTACGGACTCTATCAGTCGCAGGATCGCGGCCCGCTCTTTATCGGACCTGCAACCCCTGTATATGCAGGCATGATCGTTGGAGAAAATCCGAAGCCCGATGATATCGAGGTAAACGTTTGCAAGGAAAAGCATCTGACGGCAATCCGCTCCTCCGGCGCAGACGAAAAGCTCACGCTGATCACCCCCGTTCAGCTTTCCCTTGAGGAAGCCATCGAGTTCATCACCGAGGACGAGTTGATCGAGGTAACTCCGAAGAGCATCCGCCTCCGCAAAACCATTCTGGATATGGCGCAGAGAAAGCGCATTCAGGCGGCTAAGCGCGCGGCACTCAAAAAATAATTTGCAAAAAAGAAAAAGGCGAAAAGTGAAAGCTTTTCGCCTTTTTGTTGTTTTTTGTAAATAATTATTTTCAAATTAAAGTAGAAACACCGTTTTCCGTGAGAGAAACGGTATGCTTTTCGACCTTTTCTCCCTTGGAAATCTCGATCTCGTATTCGCCGAAAAATCCGCGGAAGGAGAATTCCTTTTCGCACTCGGCGGTGAGGTTGGTGCGCCATTCCTTGTTGATCAGGCGATCCAGCGCGAGATAAGAGGGCTTCGGTGTCATATCAAAGCGGCAAAGGCCGCCTGCATACTGATTTTCGCCTTCCTCGCTGCCGAGGGGGGCGTAGGCGGCGTAGCCGTCGCAGAGATTCCACCAAACGATGGACTTCATATGCTCGGTGGCAAACCAGATCTTGTAAAGCGTTTCCACGAGATAGGCCTGGATCTCCTCGTTTTCGGGAATCTTTCCTGCGTAGGAGGGAATCGTGATCTCGGAGATGTGCATCGGGTAGCCGTAGGAATTGAAGAGCTCCATCGCATCCAGCATCACGTCGGCGCGGAGGAAGGAATTGAATGCATCGGTGCCCTCGATCTGATCGTTGGGAATGAAAATATGATACTGCAGACCGATCTCGTCAAAGGGAATGCCCTCGCGGATGAATTCGCGCAGCTGCATATTGAAAGGAACGTATTCGCTCTGATTGAAGAAATTCCTCCAGATCGCGCCGTTGGTTTCGTTCAGAATCTTGATATTGTTCGGGAAATATTTCGCGCCAAGCTTCATACCGTAGCGATCGTAATTCGGGAAAATATTTCTCTTGCCTCGGAAATAATTGGCGGCGGATTCGTTCACGATGTCGAAGGAAGGAATCTTGTCGGCATAGCGCTCGGAGATTTCCTTGAAGCGGCGCTCTATAGCCGCCTTCTTGCTCTCCTCGTCCTTTTCAAGAAACCATTTCGGCAAAAAGGAGTTCCAAAGCATGCAATGTCCCTTCGGCTGAATGCCGTATTCCTCGCAGAATTCCAGCACGGTGTCCACGGGCGGACGGCGGTAAATATTCACGCTGTCCTTCGCGAAGCGGGGCTTGCCCTCCTCCGGCTCAAGATCCGACCAATAGAGCGGAACAACCGCCTGGTTGAAAAGATTGGCAAAGAGCTTTTTGTATTCGATCTCCTTCTCGGGCTTTTCAAAGGAATCCAGCATAAAGGCCGTTGTTCCGAAAAGGAAGGAATGCTTCTTGTGCGTGATCTTGATCTTCTTTTTGCCGCTATCCGAAAATTTCAGGGTGAAATCGCCCTTTCTGTATTTTTCGATGCCGTTTTCCACGTAGCGGTCGATGGTTTCCTTATTTTCAAGATAACTTTTGAGAACGATTTCACGGTTTAAGGGTTTCATAGTCTGCCTCCTATTTTTGTATTACAAAGCGGATTGCGTGTCGGTTGGATCGCCGCTTTGCGCGTATTCGTATTCCTGCGACCAATCGAGGCCGCGATAAGCCTCTGCACGGTCGTCCTTTTCGATAAAGTCCATCAGAAGATCGAGCATTTCCTTTGTCCAGGTGTTTTTGTCGATCTGCGCGGTGGTAAATTTGTTTTGGCTGATCATTTCAAAGCCGAAAAGATCCTTCACCTGCGTTTTTGCCGCGCCGCCGACAACCTCCTCCACGAGATGTGAGGGGATGAAGAGAACGCCGCCGCCCGCGCCGAACACCACGTCACCGGGGAGGCAAACCGCGTTTCCGATGCGCGTCACGGTGTTATAGCCGGTCATAATAAAATCGCGGATGGGCGTGGGATCGATGCCGCGGAAATAAACCTGCGTGTTTTCCACCTTGTGCATCTGCTCGGTGTCACGCACGCCGCCCCAGATCACGGCGCCGCCGTTTTCGTTCTTGGTTTTGTTTTTCAGCGCGGTGGTCAGATTGCCGCCGAGGAAGGTGCCCTTATAAATTTTATCGTACATATCGATGACGGGAACGTCGTATTCCATCAGATTGTCAATCACCCATTGATTGTAAGTACCCGTTCTTCCTTCCTCTCGTCCTTTATCCTTGGTGAAGGCATCAAGGTCGGGGCGGAAGGGGCAATAGGTTGCGGTCACGGCGCGGCCGATCAGCTTTCTGCCGTCGGTATGTAAGGTCTGCAGTCTGCCCTCGAACTGGCTTTCATAGCCCTTGACGAAGATGGGCTTCCAAACTTCCTCCAACGTCAGCGTGCGAAGCGCCTTGAGGTATTTTTCGTCCACCTTCGGGCGCCCGTCGGGGAGTCTTTCGCCCTTCCACATCGGAGTGAGGGCTATAATTTCATCTCTGTCATTAAAATGCATAATTTTTCTCCTTATAGGATGATTTCGATGTTGTTTTTGCCGTTTTTGGAAAGAGTGATTTCTCTCGTTTCGATGCCGCTTTCGGTTTCCACGGTGAGGTCATACGTTCCGTAGAAGCCGCGCATTTTTGCGCATCCCTCGGCGTCGGTTGCAAGCTCGGCCTCGGTGTGCCATTTCTTTCGGACCAGATTTTGCAGGGTGAGGAAGGCGGGCTTCGGCGTCATATCAAAGCGGAAAAGGCCGCCGTAATAAACGTTTTCGCCGATCGTCATATCCCCCTGCGAATCCTTGATCTTCGCGGGATCGGAAACCCAAGCGTAGCCGTCCACTAAGTTCCAATAAATGATCTGCTCCATCAAAGGATGAGAGAACCAGATGGAATAGAGCCATTCGAGCAGCTCGGCCTGAACGGCCTCGTTTTCGGGCTCGTTTGAATATGCGGGGATGGTGATCTCGGTGACCTGCAGGGGCTTTCCGAAGCGCGCGTAGAGATCCATATGGCGATAGAGCCATTCGGGGTTCAGATACTTGGAGCTTGCCAATTTTTCGATTTCATTTTTGGGATAGAAGAGATGGTATTGCATACCGATCGCATCGATACGCACGCCGCGATGGATGGCCGCCTCCGTGTAGGCGTAATAATGATCCGTGGTGCGGGCGT
>JAZQWS010000131.1:0-3322 GCA_045632465.1 Eubacteriales bacterium | reverse complement strand
GGCACCTCTGCATTTTCCGGTTGCAAAAGTCTAATAAGTGTGATGATCCCCGATTACGTCACCTCTATCAGCAAGTCTACGTTCTTTGGTTGCTCAAGCCTAACGAATGTGACAATTCCTAATTTTGTTACTTTCATCGGTGATTCCGCGTTCGAGGGATGCACAAGTCTCACGAGTGTAGTGATTGGATATTGCGTTGAAACTATCGGTATTTCTGCCTTCTCTGGTTGCTACAAACTTGTTGAGGTAATCAACCATTCTTCGTTAAATATTCAAGCAGGCTCTTCTGTTGATCGTTACGACTACGTTGCATACTACGCAAAAGAAGTACATACCGAAGAGAGTAAGATCGATCGTCAAGGCGATTATCTCTTCTACACGCACGAAAATGTTCATTATCTTCTTGGATATGTAGGAAATGATGCGGATATAACGCTTCCAGAAAACTATAAGAGCGAAAACTATGAGATATACAATTATGCTTTCTATAATCGTGACGATCTTACAAGTGTGAGGATTCCAGATGGCGTCTTGAGCATCATCGGTGATTATGCATTTTCCGATTGCAATGGACTCAAACTTGCGGTGATTGGAAATGGTGTCAAAAGCATCGGTGAATGTTCATTCCGTTATGCCAATAGGCTCACGAGCATAGTACTAGGAGATAGTGTTAAAAGCATTGGCGATTATGCGTTCGAATATTGCGATAGCCTCACGAGCATCAAGTATCGCGGCACACAGGAACAGTGGAATGCGATAGACAAGGGATATGCTTGGGACTCTTACACCGGTTCTTACACCGGTTCTTACACCATTACGTACAATTATGTAGGAGAATAAGGTAGTTCTTTAGCAAAAAAAGTTTTCGCGCCGAGCGGATATTTCCGTTTCGGCGCGTTTTTTATTCGTTGGGTAGAACGGACCGCCGAGGACGTCGGTCCCTACGGGTGAGCAGGAAAAAAGAGAATATTCTCATGAAAACAAAAAAGGACGAATGATCGTCCTTTTTTTGTTTTTTCAGAGGCTTGAATTATGCAAGCTCTGCGAAGTACTTAATGGTTCTAACCATCTGAGAGGTGTAGGAGTTCTCGTTATCGTACCAAGAAACTACCTGTACCTGATAGGTATCGTCATCGATCTTAGCAACCATGGTCTGGGTTGCATCGAAGAGAGAGCCGTAACGCATACCGATAACGTCGGAGGATACGATCTCATCGGTGTTGTAGCCGAAGGACTCGTTTGCAGCAGCCTTCATTGCAGCGTTGATGCCGTCCTTGGTTACGTCCTTACCCTTAACAACTGCGATAAGGATGGTGGTGGAACCGGTGCAGGTGGGAACTCTCTGAGCAGCGCCGATAAGCTTGCCGTTGAGCTCGGGGATTACAAGACCGATAGCCTTTGCAGCGCCGGTGGAGTTGGGAACGATGTTCTGTGCGCCTGCACGAGCACGGCGAAGGTCGCCCTTTCTGTGGGGACCGTCAAGGATCATCTGGTCGCCGGTGTAAGCATGAACAGTGGTCATGATACCGCTCTGGATTGCAGCGTAGTTGTTAAGAGCCTTAGCCATGGGAGCCAGGCAGTTGGTGGTGCAGGATGCAGCGGAGATGATCTGATCCTCGGAGGTCAGAGTCTCGTTGTTTACGTTGAATACGATGGTCTTCAGGTCGTTGCCGGCGGGAGCGGAGATAACAACCTTCTTTGCGCCTGCATTGATGTGAGCCATGGACTTATCCTTGGAGCAGTAGAAGCCGGTGCACTCAAGAACTACGTCAACGCCAAGCTCGCCCCAGGGGCAGTTAGCAGCGTCCTTCTCAGCATAGATCTTAAGAACCTTGCCATCAACAGTGATGGTGTTTGCCTCGTCATCAGCCTCAACGGTGTGACCGTCGTAACGACCCTGAGCGGTGTCGTACTTAAGAAGATGAGCGAGCATGGAAGCCTTGGTCAGGTCGTTGATAGCAACGATCTCGTAACCCTCTGCGCCGAACATCTGTCTGAACGCAAGACGTCCGATACGGCCAAAGCCGTTAATTGCAACCTTTACATTTGCCATTTTGAAAATCCTCCAAAATATATTTTATTTGTTTTTTAAAACCAATTTCAAGAAAGCCCTTGCTTTCCAATTTTAAATTATAGCACATTTTTTAGCAAGATACAATAGAAAAAAGAAAATTTTATTATTTTTGTGCAATCATGTCAATTTTTTCCTGATGACGTGGCATTTTTTGTAAAATTATTATTTTCTTCCTTATAGCGCGCGCATAGATACGGAAAACGGATAAGATCGGGGAGCGCCGCAAAGCGGCGCGGCTCGCGGCACATACGCCAAAGCCACTCAAGGTGAAGAAGGCGGAGGGCGGACGGGGCTCTCCGCACCTGCCCTGCATATACGTCAAGGCTTCCGCCGAGGCCGAGAAAGAGCGTTTTTTCGCTATAGGCACGCAACGTGGGCATCAGAATCTCCTGACGCGGCGAGCCGAGACAGACGAAGCAGAGGTCGGGCTTTTCTCTGCGGAGAGAAGAAAGGAGGGAGGAAAGCGCGGTATCGTATCCATTCAGAAGAAAGGCGGGGCGCAGATTCCTTCCCTCTACCGCGAGAGCAGAAAAGGCGCGGGCGGCAATTCCCTCCCTTGCGCCGATGAGGCCGAGCGACAGCCCCGGGCGCGAAAGCGCAAGCATTTTGCCAAGCTCGACACCCGGAAGGATCGCCGCCCCACGCGAAGCGCGGCGAAGCGAAGGCAAAAGCCCGATTCCGTCCGGGATCAGGAGGTCGGCGGAAAGAAGCGCGCGGCGGAGGGATGGATTTTTCATTGCATTTGACAAAATCAATGGATTTGGCGTGCAAATAACACCTCCGATCCCCACAAGGGATTTGCATTTTTCAAAAATCTCGCATTGATTCCCCACTTCAATAGGAATTCCGAGAATGCGGCAGACGCTCATTTTGGGGCTCCTTTCTCGTTTTTGATGGGATTATTATACCCAAAAGAGCGAGAAAGAAATCGGGCTTGACAAGCATCGAAAAATTTGGTATAATAAATCGACTGAGCGGGGCAATCGCGCGATATGGTGCCGAAAGGTATTATCGTGAGGAAAGTCCGGGCCTCATAGGGCAGGATAACGGATAACATCCGCCGAGGGTGACCTCCGGGAAAGTGCAACAGAGATATACCGCCGCGTTTTTCGCGGTAAGGGTGGAAAGGCGAGGTAAGAGCTCACCCGCGCTTATGGTAACATAGGCGCGCTGTAAACCCTATCCGAAGCAACACCTTGCGTTTGCTTTTGCATCGGCGGCCCGCCGAGATACGCATGGTGGCAGAGC
>JAZQWS010000130.1:0-14699 GCA_045632465.1 Eubacteriales bacterium | reverse complement strand
GGCGGGGGCTTGCTCCCGCCGCATCGTTGGTTTATATCGTTCTTCACGGCGGCACCAAGGCTCCGCCCTACCAAAGTAAAAAAATTCCGCACACTCGCGTGTACGGAATTTTTTGAAAGTAATAAGTAATAGTGAAGAAGTGCGGTAGTATTTCGCCTCGGCGAAAAGCATTTTTATTGGTAGGGCGGTGCCTTGGTGCCGCCGTGAAGAACGATATAAACCAACGATGCGGCGGGAGCAAGCCCCCGCCCTACGATTGACATACTGCAACTTTTATGCTATACTGAAACCAACAACACGAAGGGCGGTGGAGATATGAAAAACAAAGACGAAATTATTGATGAATATATGAGAAAATATTCCGAGCACCACTGCGTATTGGTAAAAAAGTATCGAACAATTTTTAATTACATTTGGGTACTTGAAGAGAACCAAAACAAATTCAAAATTCAGGTTGGAAAATCCTTATATCTTCATCAACCAATCGGCTCACGGCTGACAATAGGAAGAATTGGTAAGAAATTGATTAACATACGGCCGGGATTTGCCAAATTGGATAAATGAACATAGGGCATCTTTTTTGTCAACGCTGGTGCAACCGCGAAAGCATCCCCCTCTTTTACGTCTTTTCATTTTAGGTCTTTACAAAACGAGGGATTTATGATAAAATGCATATGCGATATTGTTATGTGCATTTAAATCATATCCCGCAATGCATTTTCCGGCTTGCGCGATAGAAAGAAGGCTTGTTTTGATCGATTACATCATGATTTTGCTCGCCGTTGTTTGCTTTGCGGCGCAATTTGCTTTCACGAAATTATACGAAGGCCGTGTTGGCCAATCGGGGATCACAACGCTTGCTATGCTCTCGGGCGCAAGCTTTGTGGGGGCGCTGATCTTCTTCCTTGCGGAGGGCGGGCGCATACAGTTTTCTGCGGTTTCCTTGATTTGGGGCATTGTTTTCGCCCTGATCATGCTTCCTTATTATATGATCGGAATCAAGATCCTCTCGCTCGGCAGCCTTGCGATCTACAGTATGTTTATGATGCTGGGCGGCATGCTCGTTCCTTTCTTTTACGGCGTTCTTTTCCTGGAGGAGAAGATCAGCATCGGAAAAGGGCTTGGAACGGTTCTTCTCGTTATTTTTATTGTTTTGCAGGCTGTTTGGCAGAATGGTGACGGAAAGGATAAAAAAACGGAAAATTCCAAGACTCGCACCTTGTTTATTTCGCTTTGTCTTGTGATATTTTTCATCAACGGTATGACGGGCGTTGTCGCCAAGGCGCATTCCATTAGCGAGGGCGCGGTCAGCGAAGGAAGCTTTACTGTTTTATACTGTGCGCTCACGTCGCTGATGAGCTTTTTGATCCTTTTGGCCGTTTGCCTGAAAAACCGCCGCGAAACGATGCCCGAAATCAAGAAGGCATTGCAGAAGAAGCCGCTTTCCATTATGGTTTTGCTTGGTGCGGCGGCCTACGGCGGCAATTATTTACAGCTCCTTGCGGCAGACAGCGTTCCCGCATCCGTGCAGTTTCCGCTGGTTTCGGGGGGCGTGATCGTGCTTTCCGCGCTGGTTTCGGCCTTTTTCTTCAAGGATAAAATCTCGAAAAGGGAATGGATCACGGTTGCCGGTGCTTTTGTATCCACCTTCCTGTTTGCGTTTTAAAATGTCTTTGGCGGCCGTGGGAAGCGCCGCGTTTATGCCATGCTGAAAGAATATATATTTCGGAGGGAAATCATGGATTTTAAGTTCAATGTGCATCTGACGGATGCGGATTATTTGGATTATAACGTTTTTTGGGCGATAAAATCGCCGTACGGAAAAAAACAGATGCGAACCTTCCGCATTCTGATCGCCGCGGCGATTCTTCTCTTTTCGCTTTTTATTTTGGTTCGGGATCGTTTCTCAAGCGATGCATTTTTCAGCGCGAGTGCGCAATGGTTTTTGCTTGCCATCATTGAAGCATTTCTGACTCCCTTCTACGTGTGGATTTTGAAGAATCAGATCAAGTCCCTGAAAAAGCATGGAAAAATGGGCTATTCGCCGGATTCCGAGATGGAGTTTTTCGAGGATCATTTCACAGAGACAACGCCCGAAAACAAGACCGAGCAAAAATACAGCGCGGTGGAGCGCATCAGCGTGATCGGGGGCAAATACGTTTATATTCACGTCAACAATCTGATGGCCTATATTCTGCCGATGTCTTGCTTTGCATCGAGCGAGGAATTTGAGCGCTTTATGCGCTTTATGTGCGCGAAGTGCGGAAAAATTGATACGTACTGATCATCGTTTTTTTGAAGAATGGAGAATTGTATGCCGGTTTTGGCCAATATTTTAGGTCTTTGCGCTGTGGCTTGCTTTGTCATCAGTTATCAGATGAAGGCGCGGCGCTCCATCATTGCGCTGGGCGCGGCCTCGCGCCTTTTGTATATGGCGCAGTACATTTTGCTCGGCGCGTTTGACGGCGCGATTCTTGACATGGTCGCATTTTTCATCTCGCTGATCTGCGGGCAAACCGAAAAGGGCTTTGTGAAAAAGCATTTCGTGCCGGTGTTTATTTTTTCGAACGTTCTGGTCGTGGGCGCGGGAATGCTGACTTACCGCAATGTTTTCAGCCTGTTTTCGATCTTCGGCGTTATATTTGAGATCCTGGCGCTTTGGCTCAAGAAGGAGAAGCACATCCGCCTGCTTTCGCTTTTCGGCGCGCCGTGCTGGATGGCGTTTAATATCAAAAACGGAGCTTACGGCTCGGTTGTCGGAAACGTGATTACGTTGGTTTCATTGGCGGTTGCCATATTGCGATATGACGTTTTGAAAAAAGAGAAAAAAGAGGCCTGAATAAAAAAATCCGAGAATTTAGCGCAGTGCCCTTAAGGACACTACGCATCGATATAAATCCGCTATCGCGAATTTTCGATATACGCTAACGCGTTCGATATGTGCTGTCGCACTCGATATGCTCACTGCGTGAGCGCGGATTTATATCATATCGAGTTTGAGCGAAGCGAAAACATATCGAATTTGCATGAGGGCAAATATATCGAGCCGAGCGTGCGAGGCATATCGACAAAATAAAATCGATTCTGTGGACACAGAAGCAGTGCTTCGCGAGTCTTAATTAAGGACATAAAGCTTAAAAACATAGAAAACTTGGTAGGGGCGATCAGTGATCGCCCTTTTCCTTGTAGGGACCGGCGCCTCGACGGTCCGTTTTCCCCGCCGTTAAGCCATCCTCCGGGAGGGAGGCTTTGGATTCTTCTACACCCCTACGATACAACACAGAACAACGCAAAAGCGGCAGAGAACTTTTAGCCCTCTGCCGCTCGATTTTTTCATTTTAGCCATCCATCTTCCAGGGGGATTTTGAGGGATCCCAGTCGAAGCCGCCGCCTCCGAGATCAACGGAGGGGGTGTTCCAATCGAAGATGTAGCCGGAGGAGGTGATCACGTCCTCCTTGGCAAAGGTTACGATCTCTGCCTTGGGAGCAATGTATGGTTTTTTCATAACGCAAATTTCCTCCTTTCTTAATTTGCCGCAGGGGTGATGGAATCAACGTACTCCTGCGCGTGGTAAGCGTAATTGTAGAGCGCTTCGATAACGGCCTTCTCGTCGCTACCCTGCATTGCGTGATAATAATTTGCAAGGTTGTAGGTGTAAGTTTCGCCGCCGATCTCGATCGTTATATCGCCAAAGAATTCGTTGACGTAAAGTCCCTCGAAGATCGCCGTGTAAACCGTTTTTTCATCCTGAACCTTTGCTTCAATATCGGCCCATTCGCTGCGTCCTTCGGCGAGAATGAGGTTCACTCTTTCCTCCATTGCCGCTGTGGCAGCAACCTCGATCGCAATCGTTTCTGCAAGGCTGAAGCGGATGCCCGTCAGAATTGCGTTTTCTTCAGCCTTTACGTACTCTTCTGCCGTAAGAAGCTGGCGGTAGCCGTTGGGAATCTCTACGTTGCAGAAATCATCGTCCTTCGTCATCGCTCTCACGTATTCGATCATCGAATAGGTCAGATTCTGCACCTTTTCTGCGGGATTGGATGCGAGAAGCGCCTCGGCATACGTGCCAACGCTAACGGGGATCGTGTGGGTATTGCCGTTGATCTCGATCACGAGCGTGATATCTTCGTTTGCCTTATTCGGTGCGATTGCGGCAGAAACCGTGTAATAGTTGCCTTCAATTGCTTCGTCAAGAACTACAGCGTCATTTGCGCCGAGCGTAACGTTTGCGTTTTTGAAAACCTCTTTGCGGAGCAGAACGTTCAAGCCGATCTTGCTTTGCAGAGTCAGGCTCATTTGAATTGCGCCGGGATAAATCGCAACCAGCGTTGCGGTGGACTCGTTTTCGTTCGCTTTAACGATAACCGATTCAAACGCGTATGCAAAGATATCATCAACCACGGTGATATCATGCTTTGCGATCTGGCCGATCGCCCAGTATTCCGTGAGACCAAAGCCCCAGTCTACGAGGGCGGTTTCGGTGGTGGTATAATATCCGAGAAGCTTCACTTCGTAGCCGCCAATGATATCATTCTTATAAGCGGCAATACAACCCTCGGGTGCTGTACCCATATAGGCATTCAGCAGGCTATTTGCATCGGTAGCAAACATCGTACCTTTATAGGTCAGCTGGTCCAGATGCGAGTACGCGTTCGCAAGCGCAACACCGGAAACGGTGCAGCCGTCAAGCGTCAGATAGTAGTTATACGCGCCATCCTCAGGCGAGGAGGAGGCCAGGTTATTATTAATGATCTCAAAGAGCTTAACGGGATACAAAGAATGAATCTTTGTGTTCGTGACAGTCAAGTCGGTGTTTCTCTTATATCTGTGCATTCCGAACACAGCAATCGCTTTTTCATGTGTGAGAACGATCTCGGCGTTCGTAATGGTGGGCGCAACCGCCGCACTTGCATTTCCGTTACCGTTAATACTGAAGGCCACCGTATTGCCGCGATAGATATACGTGCCTCCGTTAACGGTTATATCGGCATTGTTTATACTCATTTCGAAAGCATTCGTAATCGAGCCCTTGGAATCAAAGGTGATATTTTCGCCCTCGATTACGATATGAACGCCGCCACCTTCGCCAATGCAGAAGATCGAGCAATCGTCGTTATGCTCAAATCTCGCGTTGGGACGAGAGGAAGTGATCTTAAAGGTCTTTGACGAATCAGTTTCAAAGCAGAAGATACCGCCCGAGAATTCTCCGTAAGAATCCACATTTGATCCATCGACAAATGCAAACTCGGAGGAGGTTCTAAAGGTCTTTCCATTCAGATCCAGCGTGAAGTTACCGCTCTGCATGGAATTATAGTGAGGAATCGGCACTTTGTTCGCATTTTCCACGCTGCCAAGCTTGCCCATACCCATGCCCTTCGTGAGAAGGAGATCGGAATAGAGCGTTACAACGTAGGTGTTGTCCAATTTATCGAAGAGTTCATAGAATTTTTCACCAACGCCAAGCTCGGTATTTCCGCAATCCGCAAGGTTTACGAAGAAGAGCTTGCCGCCTACAAGGTAGGTAAATGCCCAAGCTTCATACGATTCCCAAACGGCGATCATATCAATGGCTGTTACGTTTTCTGCCTCATCCTTGATTACCTCCTGCGTGAAGGAAATAATATTTTTCCACGTACAACCTCTTCCGAAATCACTCCATTCGACGATATGCGTGGGAGCAATAGGCGCGAGGTCTGCCTCGTAGTATTCAAGAATGTCCTCATCCGCGAGGTTCTTCCAGGTTACGGGAATGGCAGGGGTATTGGAGGTATAAACGTCTAGCACGTAATCTACGTCAAGCACGGTGACGGTTTTCTTCTCCGCGCCACGGATAAGATACAGTGCAGCAGCCTCGGTTGCCTGAGAAGCCTCTGCGGGAACAAAGTTCGAGAAGCCGAAGCGGCAATTTGCGTTATACACGGGAGTTACAGTGCCAATCGCACCGTCTTTTCTGTTGTATTGAACGTTTCTCTGCGGAATGATATTATAGAAATTACAGTTATCAAACGTCGGCGTACCGATTACCTCGTTATTCATTCCCGAAGAATAAGGTGCAAGAAGGGGTGCATAATCCCCTGCGGTACTGATAAAGGTGCAATTTGTGAAGGTTCTGCTGTTGTTGGAGTTTTGCGTCCAATGGAGCGGAGAGCTACCCTTTACCGTAACGACAAATGTGGCATTCTTAATAATCTGAAAATGGCCGTCCGGATCCAGCAAGCGCGATGCGAGGAGGAAATATTTGGACGTGCTGCTTGCATTCTGCACGAAGGTTCCGCCGTAAATATAAGCATACGTCTGATACATATCACCATTGATGATATTGCAATAAATCGTCAGATTCTTTCCGTAAGCGCTTGAGGTGGCATCCGGCTCACCGAAATACGCTCTTCCTATACCTTGCGTTTTTCCGGATGGCGTTCTATCGTTCGTGCGGAAGAAAGCACCTGCTGACGGAACGCGAACCTCCGCTCCCGATGCAGTGGAATAGATATAAATAGTTCCGCTGATATCCAAGCCAATACTATTACTGCCCGTCAGCGTCCACGTATGTCCGTTCAGATCAAAGTGAAGCGCCTTGGGTGATGCATTGGGAGTGTAAACATACGTGGAGGACATGCTCAAATCCTCATAAAGCACCACGGTCTTTGCCACGTCAACATCATTCAGAATCGCCGTGATCTCTTTTGCATAAGTACCCGCATTAAAGAAATAGGTCTTTCTCTCTGCGGTTTCTACCGTGTAGTAAACCTTTTGAGGCACGGTTTCGTCAACAAGTGTTGCGCAAAGATCCTCGCCAACACTCACAACGATATCGGGCGTTTCAACGTAGAACAGTGTGTTGTTTTCACCTGCGAATTCGTAGGATACGAGATACGTTTGATATTTCGGGATTGCTTCTACGATGTCTTCCGCTACGGTTGCATCGCTTGCAAGATAATAGTTCTTCTCATTTCCCGGCCAGGTTATGGTTTTGAGCTTAGAGGCATCCTCTACAAGCTGCATATTCATCAGATAATTTGCGTTGTTTGCAGTTACGGTCTTGCCGTTCGCAATATAAGCGAGATATGCCACGGTGCTATCTGCCGCATCCAAATCTGCCGAGGTGGCCGTATCGGAATAGCCGAAGGAGCAGTTTGTGTAATTCGCTTTAAATATATCCGTGCCTGTGTATGTGTTTTTGATTACATCCTTCTTATTTTCCTTCACAGTATAATTGCACGTATAACTGTATGTGTATTGCTTGCCAGGAACAACGTTATAGAAATTGCAGTTGTTGAAGATTTGCGCGCTGTACGTGGTGTGCTTATCGGCATCTGTGGTGCTGCTGTTGGTGGGATTCAATACCTTAAATAGCGGAATCGTTCCCTCGCCGGTATAAACGATTGTGCAGTTGTTGTATGTTCTATTGGTTGTATTCTGATACATGAATGCCGTTTTGGGATTGGTCAGCACGAAGGTCGCGTGATAAAAATAAACAGTACGGTTCGTCAAGTTCGAGAATACTGCCTGCGTTCCGGTTTGAACGAAGTTTCCGCCCCAAATACGCACCGTGTTGCCGTAGAGAGAACCCGTGAGAGACTGGCCGTAAATCGTCAAATTATCGCCGTAAGGGCCCTTCACGTTCGTTTTAGGCTCCGCATTCTCGCCGATAATTATAAAGCCGGTGGGCTTGTTTTCTTTCAAGGAGGAATTCTTGTATTGGGTTGTTGTATTACCGTAGTAGGTGCCATCGATAAACTTATAGTCATCGTTGTTCGTATAGAACATCGTGGTTCCGCCCTCGATGTGATACTCTGCGCCGGGCTTCGTGGAATATACGTAAAAGGCCGACGCAAGGCAGGTAACCTTGCCGCCCGTTACCGTCAGCTTGTGGCCGTTGATATCCAGATCGTATCTGGCATTCATCGCAACATAGTACGTTTTTCCATCGCTACCCACGTACGTATCCATCGAATAGCGACCGGATACGGTTGTTTTCGACGTGGTGTGATCTGCATACATCTTAATTTTGACGTTGTAGTCCATCTTTGAAAGATACGTGCCAAGATCATCCTTGGTTACGTAGGTGGTTACGTCGTCAACCGTGGTCGTGTAATACACCTGCTCCGTGCCCTTTTCGCCTTCTACGGTGGCAGTAATGGTTTTGCCGTAATAATCGGCAGTCACGGTTTCGGGAAGCGCTTCGGAATAGATCCAAGCCGCGCCCTCGGCAACGGTGAACTTATAGGCGATGCCGTCAACCTCTTGAATAAAATCAGTCGGTACGTCAGACCGTCCTGTAACGGCAGCACCAGCCGCGAAGGTTTGGGTTGTGCCGTCTGCGTAAACAACGGTCAGCCCCTCTGCGCTTTCCTCTGCAAATGCGGCAACGGCAAAAACGCCGATGAGCATCATGAGAGAAAGCACCAATAAGAGAAGTTTCTTTGCATTTTTCATGAATCGATTCTCCTTTTTATTTGTCGGGAGCGCGCATTGCGAGCGCCCGCATATGTATATAAAAATAATATTACATCCTCATTTTAATACTGATTTAAAATAAATGCAAGCCTTTTTTTGAACAAAATCACTTATTTTTCAAAAATAATCAGCAAAATGCACAAATTGAAGTGTTTTTCAATGGAAAAAAATTACGAAGTCGAGGCGCGAGGAAGAAAAACAATTTTCCCGGTTTTCACGATAGGAAAGGAATTTTTCTGGAAAAAGTGTTTTTTGGCGAAAAGGGGTTGACGGCGGGGCGAAAAATTGGTATACTCAAAAAGGACGCGCGAGTGCCGCGCGATCCTTATAAGGAAGGCAGGACTTTATATATGAATATTTGTGATCGCATTTACCCGACACCCCTGAAGGCTTCGGTGCTCGGCGGATCGGTGCGCCTTTCGGGCGCGTGCGCTTCGGCGGATGCGGAATTTGCTTTAAAGACGTTTCTCCACGCGGCGGAGGGCACGGGCCTTTTGGCGGCCGAGGGCGGAAACGTTCGCTTGATTTTGGATGAGGATATTGAAAATAACGAGGGCTATGCGATTCTGGCGAATGCCGGCGGCGTTGCCGTTCGTGCAAAGAGCCTCGCGGGCTTCTGCTATGCGGGCGCAACGCTTGCGCAGATCGCATCGAATGGGGAAATGCCCGCGATGGAGCTTTACGATGCACCGCTTTGCAAGATGCGCGGCGTTCATATGTATTTGCCTCCGAGTGACGTGATCGAAGGCGAGTTTTTCCGCGTGATGGACTTGCTCGCAAGACTGAAATATAACACCGTTTTTCTTGAGATCGGCGGCGGCGTTGAATACGAGAGCCATCCCGAGATCAACACGACCTGGAAAAGATTTTGCCGCGAGGCGAGAGATTATTACGGCGGTCCGCAGGGGCTTCAGGCCTCCGAGGCGCATTGGAAGGATTCCACGCACGTGGAGCTCGCAGGCGGCCATTGCCTCAAAAAGAGCGAGCTGAAAAAGATCGTGGATTACATTCGCTTCCTCGGCATGGAGGTGATCCCCGAGATCCAGGCGCTCTCGCACGCGTATTATCTGACGCTTTCGCATCCCGAGATCGCGGAGCAGACCTTTGAGCCTTATCCCGACACGTGGTGCCCGATGAACGAGGCGAGCTACCGCCTCTACGAGGATATTGCTAAGGAGCTGCACGATCTGCTTGGCTTCACCAAGGTTTCCATCGGCCATGACGAGATCCGCATTCTCGGCAAGTGCCCGCGATGCAAGGGCAAGAGCGGCGCAGAGCTGATTGCGCACGATCTGAATACTCTGCATGATATTTGGGAAAAAATGGGCGTTAAAATGTTCATGTGGGGCGAGAGCCTGCAAAATTACGTGAACGCATACGGTCGCCGCGTTGGCGGTGCGATCAACAGCAACGGCCGCTTCGGCCGCACCTGGACGATGGATACAACCCACGATGCCATCGACAGAATTCCCACGGATATCACGATGCTGGACTGGCAGTGGGGGCAGAGCATTTATTCCACCTCGGAATTCTCCGAGCGCGGCATTTCCTTCCTTTACGGAAATTTCCACGGACAAAGCATCACGCATTGGCAGGAGCTTGTGAAGAACAAGGGATTCCTCGGCGCGGAGGTTTCCACCTGGTGCGTGACCGACTTTAACGAGCTTTCGCGCAACGGATGGTTTTATGATTTCGTTTTCTCCTCTGCCGTTCTTTGGGAGCAGGATTACGATGATCATAAGCGCGCCGCATACGCGCTTCGCACCAACGATCAGATGCCCGCGATCCGCGCGTTTCTGCACAGAACGGATGCCGCCGGCTATCTCGGTGAAAAATTCTTCTCCGCGCATGGAGAGGAAACGGCGATCGCGCCGGTTGAAAATTCCGAGCGCTCCAAGATTTTGTGCGAGAGACTGCCCGGCGGTCTCCTCGGCGTTCCCGCAACGCAGGCAACCGTTTCGATCGGTAAGGCGGCCGGGGATATCACGGTTCTGCACGCCGCCGATTTTGGAGAGGGAAACCCGCCTGCACGCGAGCAGACCTGGTATTTCCATGACAGAACGCATCTTTTGCTCGGCTATTATTCCGTGACCTATGAGGATGGGCTCGTTTATTCCTATCCCGTGGAATACGGCTACCACATTGGAGATATCAAATGCGACTTTATGCCCCTTCCGCAGAAGGACCCCGTGAAGAGCGCAGAGGATGAGAGCGGCGTTGCCAAAACGGGCGAGCTGGTTCAGCCCGCGGCGATCTGCGGCTTCAAGGATTCTTGGTTCAAGGGTGTAACGGCAACCTGCGATGCATATCCCGTGCATACGAAGGATGGCATCCGCACCGTGTATGCCACAACCTTCAAAAACCGCCGCCCCGGCGTTAAGATCGAAAATGTGAAATTCTTCTATCCGCTTAACATAGAAAAAAAGGAGCTACCGCATTGCGGAGAGATCGTTTTGTACGGCGTTTTTGCATAAAATGTAAATAAAAGTGAGAAAAACCGATGCGAATTTCAAATTCGCATCGGTTTTTCTCTATGTAAAATGATCAGAGCCATTTTTTAATCGCAGCAACGGAATCGTCGCTGATGCGGTGCTCGATCTTGCAGGCATCCGATTCGGCAACCTCGGCAGGAACGCCGATTTTCTCAAAAAACGCCGTCAGAATGGTGTGCCGCTCGTAGATCTTCTCGGCGAGGCGCATGCCCTCCTCGGTGAGCGTGATCGCTCCATCCTCGCCAACGGTGACGTAGCCGCTCTTTTTCAGGATGCCGATCGCGCGGCTAACGCTGGGCTTGGAAAAGCCCATGGATTCGCCAACGTCAATGGCGCGGGGCGGCGCCCCCTTTTTTGTCAGCACATAGATGGTTTCGATATACATTTCGCCGGATTCCAACAGGTGCATAGAGCTTCTCCTTTCCGTTCTTTATTCTATCATAACATATTATGTGAAAAAAATCAAGACGTCTTGCAATTTCATTTTCCGTGTGTTATAATAGGGCAAATAAATTATTTAGCTAAGGGGATTTTTCTATGAGAATTGAGCTTTTACCAAAGAATTTGAATTATTACAAGGCCAATCTGCATTCGCATTCCCGCCATTCGGACGGCGGAAGCTTTCCTGAGGAAATGAAGGCCGCTTATAAGAAGCACGGCTACGATATTCTTGCGATTACGGATCACTCTATTTTTATTCCGCATAACGATCTGACCGACGAGAATTTCCTGATGCTGAACGGCTTGGAATACGAGTGCGTGGATTGGGGAAAAACGGATAGGCATTGCCATTTCTGTGCCATTGCGGGCTCAAAGGAAACCGTTCTGCAGCCGATGTACCATCGCTCCGAGTACGTTTGGGCGGGCGGAATTGAGGCGAGAAAGCTCGTGAAGTTTGATGAGAGCCTTCCGGATTTTGAGCGCGAATACAGCCATGAGCGCATCAATGAAATGATGAAGATTTGCCGCGATCTCGGATTTTTCGTGACCTATAACCATCCCGTCTGGTCTCTGGAGCATTATCCCGATTATATGGGCTATAACGAGATGCACGCGATCGAGATCGTGAATTACGGCAGTGCCAGCGGCGGTTATCCGGAAGTGAACGAGCAGGTGTACGACGATATGCTCACGGGCGGAAAGCGCGTTTTCTGCATTGCGGCGGATGATAAGCATAATATGCATGACAACGAGTTCAACGGATATACGAGGATCGGCGCGAAGGAATTGAAATACGAAAGCGTTATGGACGCGCTCTTTAAGGGCAACTTCTATGCTTCGACGGGCGCGGAGATTTCGTCGCTCTATATCGAGGACGGCGCCGTGCATATTGAAGTACCCGGTGCGAAGGAGATCCGCGTTTTCACGGGCTTCAGATGTGCTTCTCGCAAGGTCGGAACGAAGGAAAATCCCGTGACGCATATGGAATGGGCGCTCCCCGATAACAGAAGCAAATATTTTCGCATTGTGGTGACGGATTTTGAGGGTGGCTGCGCTTATAGCCGCGCCTACTTCTTTGACGATCTCGGTATCACTCTGAGCGAGCCGTAAATTATGAAAGGAGAAAAACGTGAAAATCGAGCTTTTACCGAAGAATTTGAATTATTACAAGGCGAATCTGCATTCGCATTCCACGCTTTCGGACGGAAGACCTACCCCCGAGGAAATGAAGGCCGCCTACAAGGCGAAGGGCTACTCCGTGCTTGCGATCACGGATCATAACGTTTTTCTTCCGCATAACGATCTGTCCGAGGACGATTTTTTGATGCTGAACGGTCTTGAATACAACGCCGATCCCGGTGACGGAAGCGGGCGCACCTGCCATTTTTGTGCGATTGCGGGATCGCAGGATACCGTGATTCAGCCGCTGTTTCACCGCGAGAAATACTGCATTCGCGGTGCGGTGGAGGCGCGCAAATTCGTAAAATATGACGAGAGCCTGCCCGATTACGAGCGCGTTTACAGTGCGGAGGGCATCAGTGAAATGATGAAGGCCTGCCGCGATGCGGGCTTTTTCGTGACCTACAATCACCCCTGCTGGTCGCTGGAGCATTATCCCGACTATATGGGCTATAACGAGATGCACGCGATCGAGATGGTGAATTACGGTAGCATCACCGGCGGCTATCCCGAGTATAACGAGCAGGTGTACGACGATATGCTCACGGGCGGAAAGCATGTTTTCTGCGTTGCGACCGATGATAACCACACCGTGGGTCACGATGCATTCGGCGGATTTACGATGATCGGCGCGAAGGAGCTGAAATACGAAAGCGTTATGGATGCGCTCTTTAAGGGCAACTTCTATGCCTCCACGGGTGCAGAGATTTCCGAGATCTATATTGAGGACGGCGTGATCCATATCGAAGCGCCCGCCTGCAAGGAGATCCGCGTTTTCACGGGCTTCCGCAAGGCCTCGCGCAAGGTCGGAACGAAGGAAAATCCCGTGACGCATATGGAAGTTGCGCTTCCCGACAACAGAGCGAAATATTTCCGCGTGACGGTCACGGATTTTGATGGCAATAAGGCGTACAGCAATGCATATTTCTTTGACGATCACGGTATCACTTTACAGGCACCGTAAGAATTCATAGGAGAAAAGAAATGAGAATCGACCTTTTGTCGAAGGGCTTGACCTATTATAAAGCGAATCTGCATTCGCATTCCACGCTTTCCACCGGCCGTGTGGCGCCCGAGGAGATGAAGGCGGCCTACAAGGCAAAGGGATATTCCGTGCTGGCGATCACGGATCACAACGTTTTTATCCCGCATAACGATTTGAGCGAGCCGGATTTTTTGATGCTGAACGGCATCGAATATAATATCGATTCATGCGACGGCTCGTATCGTACTTGCCATTTCTGCGCGATCGCATCAGACAAGGAAACCGAGCTTCAGCCCCTTTTTCATCGCACGGAGTATTTTGCGCATACTGCGAAGGAAGCCGTACGGATGGTGAAATTTGACGAGAACGCGCCCGATTATCGGCGCGAATACACCCGCGCGTGCATTAACGAGATGATGAAAACCTGCAAGGAGCGCGGCTTCTTCATTACCTACAACCACCCCTGCTGGTCGCTGGAGCGCTATCCCGAATACATGGGGTACAACGAGATGCACGCGATGGAAATCGTGAATTATACCTGCGCGCAGAGAGGATATCCCGAGGTGAGCGAAACGGTGCTTGACGATATGCTCACGGGCGGAAAGCGCGTTTTCTGCGTTGCGACCGACGATAGCCATTCGGTTACGCAGGAGGCTTTTGGGGGCTTTGTGATGATCGGCGCGAGGGAACTTTCCTATCGGGCGATCACCGATGCGCTCTTTAAGGGCAATTTCTATGCCTCCACGGGGGCTGTGATCGATGCGATTTGGTTTGAGGACGGCATGCTTCATGTGGAAGCCCCCGCTTGCAAGGAGATCCGCGTTTTCACGGGCGCGAGAAGAGCATGGCGCAAGATCGGAACGGTGGATGCCCCCGTCACCGAGGCGGCGTTTAAGCTTGACAACCCTTGCCGCTACGATTACGTGCGCGTTACCGTGACGGATTTTGACGGCAAGCAGGCGTTTTCGCAGGCGTATTATACTGCAGATTTAGGACTAACTAAGACGATGGAGTTTTTATGATGAGAGCTTGCGTGATTCAACCTCCGTACAGCCGCGATCTTTCGGCGGCGGAGGAATTGTTTGATTATAAAATCAAGTGCCTCGATGCGCTTGAAAAGCCGATGGATATTGTTGTTCTTCCC
>JAZQWS010000129.1:0-8601 GCA_045632465.1 Eubacteriales bacterium | reverse complement strand
CAGCGCGTCCTGCGCGCTTTCAATCGCGAGAGACTCCGAAACCGGGCGAAGCCAAGAGGGATCCAAAACCGTCAGATGATAGTTCGTGTCGCTTGCGTTTGTGAAAACGGCGAAGATATCCACCTCCTGCACGCGCCCGCTGCTGATCGCGACGGCTGCGTTCGTCCAATCCGTTGTGAAATAATCCTCCCATGCCGTGCCGAGGTTTGCCGTCAGCATATTTTCGTACAAACCGATGGCGCGAACGCCGTCCGGCTTAATGCCGCTCAGGGCGGTTGCCGCTCCGTTCATATACGGGCGGTAGAGGAGAGTGGCGTTGGAGGAGCTTTTGTAGGTGTTCAGAAAAACGTTGCCCTTGATGCGCACGTAGGTATATGCGGAGAGGCTATCCATTTTGAAAAGCGCCTTCATATCCTCGTGGCTTTCGATCAGAACCGCATCGGAAAAACGATAGGATACCGCGTTGCCGCGCGAAAGGATCGTGCTCTCGATCTCTCGGTTGCGGCGGGAGAATTGCAGGGAGCGCTTGTTCTGCGATCCCGTTGTGTAAAGGTCGTACGTATTGTCGCTGACAATGGCGTAAAGCTCGACAAGATCGCCCTTTTCGTAGCCGAAATCGGGCCAGGTGCCGTAAGCTTCGGGAAGCCCGGCAATGGCGATGAGAGCGTCACTCTCGGTGTCCTTCAAAAGGATCTCCTTGCTGTCCGCATCGCCTCCGTTGGTAACGCCTGCGAAATAGCCGCGAACGAGGATCACCTCTCCATTGGGCGCAAAGGAATGTGCCAGCGCAACGGATATGGGCGTTAAGGAAAAATCCGAGCTTGCGATTTTTTGTCCGCAAACCTTGCAGGTATAAACCGTTTCGCCGTTTTCCTCGATGCCGCCGTCCAACTCGTGCGGCGCAAGATCGGCGCGCTCATCCTCGTGACGGCAATCCGCCGCGTGCCAGTGGTGGGTTGCATCCGCCGTCCATTCGGAGCTGAAGGTGTGCTCGTGTCCACAGGAGGCGAGCGCGAGGATCACGAGAGAAACGAGAAAGCCGAGTGCCAAAAGATGCGAGAATCTTTTCATTGCTTTTTCCTCTAATTCGTTTTTTTGAAATTTCACTATATCGTGTAATCGATAGAAGGGAAGAATTTTTGCGATTTGTTTGATGATTGACCTTGCTAAGCGGCGCTTTGTAAATGCGCTTCTTATAAAGGCGAGAGACGGGCGCATTCGCCCTGCTTGTAGTATTTTTCCCATTCCTCCTTCGGCACCATGCTGCCGCCGGTTGCCCAAACGAGGTGGTAGGCGTTTTCGGGGAAGAGCCCCTGCTTTTTCAGCATAACGGGGCCGAGCATTCCCGCAAGAGCACTCGGCTCAAGCGCGATGCCCTCCGCATCGTAAAGAAGCTTTAGCAGTGCGCTCATCGTTTCATCCTTCACGGAGTAGCAGCCGTCCATGAAATCGTACATTTGCTTTCCGACGAAGCCGGAGGCGCGCCCCACAGCGAGTCCGTCCGCAATGGTTTTGTTATCGAGCCCGAAATCCCGCACGGAAACCGCGTTATGCAATCCCGTTGCCATGCCGAGCATCATGCAGGGCGAATGCGTCGGCTCTGCAAAAAAGCAATGCACGTTGTCGCCAAAGGCGAGCTTGAGTCCGAAGGCAACGCCGCCCGGCCCGCCGCCAACGCCGCAGGGAAGATATATGTATAAGGGCTTTTTCTCGCTGATCTCGATGCCCTTTTCCTCAAATTGCTTTTTCAGCCGCTCTGCCGCGACGGCGTAGCCGAGGAAAAGCGAGCGCGAATTTTCATCGTCCACGAAATGACAATAGGGATTTTTCTCCGCGTTTCTCCGTCCGTTTTCAACCGCAACGCTGTAGTCCTCCGCGTATTCGATCACCGTCGCGCCCACGGAGCGGAGCTTTTCCTTTTTCCATTCTCTCGCATCGGCGGACATATGCACCGAAACCTTGAAGCCGAGCATGGCGCTCATAATGCCGATCGAGAGGCCGAGATTGCCCGTTGAGCCAACGGCGATCTCATATTTTGAAAAAATATCCTTGTATTTCTTTTCCGCAAGCGTGGCGTAATCGTCCGTAATCTTAAGGCCGCCCTCGCGCATTGCGATTTTTTCTGCAACGCAAAGCACCTCGTAAATGCCGCCGCGCGCCTTGATCGAGCCGGAAACCGCCAGATGGCTGTCAAGCTTCATCCAAAGCTCGCCCCCGATCACGCCGTTCTTTTCGGCCAGCACCTCTTGCATTTTCGGAATAGAAACAAGCGGGGATTCAAGGATTCCGCCATCCTTTTCGGTCTCGGGAAAAACGCGTTTTATGTAGCTTGCAAAACGCAGAAGCCTTTCGGATGCATCGCGAACGTCTTCTGCCGTCAGCACGGATTTTTCAATTGCTTTTTCAAACGGGGGCTTTTGTCCGCGAAGCCACAGTGTCTCCTCGCCGCGCCGAATCCGCGTGAGTGCCGGAATCTCTGCTTCCCATGCGGCGAGTGTTTTGCCCGCAACAATCCTTGGAGCATTTTCCATGTCAGCGACCTCCGTATCAAAAATTCTTGATTTCAAATCTTTCGGTGCAAACGGCGGGGAATTCCTGCTTGCCCCAGGGCTTATGCCATTTGAGCGAGCCGTGAAGCCGTCCGTCCGGATCGTAAACGCCGTATTGCAGAGCGTTGATCGCAGGGCGGCGATTGGTGCCGCATTCGAAATTCAGAGTTCCCACCTCCACGTTGCATTTTCCCTTCGGCATTCCGAAAAGATCGGTTTGCGCGGTGGAGAGAATGATCGTGTTATGCTGGGCAACAATGTGGGTGAAAACCGAAAGGTGAGAACAGTCGTGGAAGGTGAGTCCTTCCTCGCAGTTGTGAATATAGAGATAATCGGCCACCACGTGCTCGCCCGAAACGATACCGTAGCGGAAGCCCTGAACGGCAACGTTACGAAGCACGTTGTTGTCATTTTGGTCTCCCGAAAGGATGAGCCCTGCGGTGTGGCAGGGATTTTTCTGTAATTCCTTGTTCAGCTCCGTATCCCCCACCTGGTCGCCAAGACAAAACTGCGAGTCTGTAATGTGAACGCGAGAGCAGTTTTGCAGATTCACGCAGCTTTCGGTCGGATACATTTTTTCGTGATCGAGCGGAACGCGGAATTCGAGATTCGCGATTGAGAACTGCGTGTGCGAGAAGCGCCCCTTAAGGCTCGTTCCCTGCGGAGCGGCCAGAATGGCATAGGGGCGTGCCTCGGGATCATGCACCTCGGGTGCGTGCCAATCCGAGAAAATGCGCGTGTTGTCTGTACGCATCGTTCCGAAGCGCGTGCAGATCACGGTTTGGCTCACCGTGTTGTTCAGAGTCAGCTGATAGGAGTTTAAAAGACGGCAGGGCATTTCGCCCTCCAGCTGAATGTTGGCGTTTCCCGCAGGAATGTATAGTTGCGCGCGAAGCGGCATTCCGTCCAGCTCCTCGATTGCAGGGGATGCAATGCGATAGCCTCCCTTTGTGTAGGGGAAAAGGATCTTTCCGCCGCCGCGCTCCACAGCATAATTGATGGCCGCTTGAATGGCCGCGGTATCGTCCGTGATGCCGTCGCCCTTTGCGCCAAAGTCAAAAACGTTGATGCCGAATCCGCTCATACTTTCACACCTCAAGCTTTTATTATGTAAATAATTATTTGCTTTTAAAAGTCAACTCTGTAAAAAGTGCCGTGCGCATCGCTGTAATAGCAAATGCCATCCGAGAAGTCGATCATCTCCGGCTCTTCCTCATATCCCATCAATTTGAGATCGGCGTGATCGATCTGTTTTCTCATGGTCGTGTCGATCACGCGGATGGCAGGATGATTGACCTCGCTATGGTCAAAACCTTCCGTGGAATAAATTTTACCCTCGTGGGCAATGCCGCCCTGAATGTAAAAATGATGCGGCGTGTCGAAATAATCGAGGATATCGCTTTCCTGCAAAACAAATCTCTTTATGCCGTAAAGCGGATCGATCACGCCCTCGTTTGCGGAGGGGATGCGGAATTTGAAGTAGCGCGTTCCGCTCTCCTTTGTGCGCATTACGTAAGCATACAATGCGCTCGTTTTTTTATCGATCAGAAAGTTCCCGTAGGGGCGAACGTCGTGTTTGTCGGGATAGGCCTTCCAAAGCTTCGGATTTTCCTTGAAGCCGATCTCGATCATCTGCACGAGCGTGGTTTTGAAGCTTTCGCCCTCGCGCTCAAGGCGGTAAACGAGGCAAACGCCGATCAGCGGCTCCTCCTTGTCGCAGTAGTTGTTATAGATATTCGAATAAAGAAGCGGAAATTCATCCCCCTCCGCATAATACTCCGTGCCGAAAAACACCGCGTTACTGTGCGGAACGAGCATCTCCCTTTGATCCAATGCAAAGGTAGCAAAGGGGAGCGTGGTTTCTCCTTCCTTCACGGCATCGAGCGCAAAGGCCTCGCCGTTTCCGAGATGGTCAAAGCGGAAAAGAATGCCGCCGAAAATGGCACCATCCTGGCCGCCGCCGATCGTTCCGATTTTTGTGATCTTCATTGCTTTTCTCCTTTAGTTCTCGAAAATTCCGTAGGTCTTGAGCATCCATTCCGAGGTCTCATACATCATTTTTTCAAGGTGCCTTTGCATAAAGATCTGCGGCTCGCGCAGCTTGTCGGATGCATCAAATCTGCGGCGAACGCCCTGCCAGCAATCATAGGAGCGCAGGCTGCTCATACATTCCAGCGTGAAGAAGCCCTTGAAGCCAACGTCGATCAGCGCCGAGATCACCTCGTCGTGATTCATTGTGCCGAGAAAGGGAGCAACATGCTCGTCTCCGCCGCCGCGGTTATCGTTATAATGGATGGCCCAAAGCTTGTCGCCCAGCGCGAGGATCTCATCGTATTGCGCGCCCTCGCAGTTGGCGTGCCCCGTGTCCCAGCAGCCGCCGAAGAGCGGGTGGTTTACGTACTCGATAAATTCGCGCATATCCTTGCCTGTGTTGATATAATATGCGCCGCCTTTACCGTAAACGCCGCCCATATTTTTTGCCGTGGAATTCTCGCAAAGCACTTTAACGCCGCATTTTTCAGCCATCGGAAGGAGCTTTTCGTAAAATTCTTTATTGGCCTTGAACCACTCTTCCTTGTTCAACTCTTTGTTTACACCCGCGTGCACCACTGTGTTCGGGATGCCGAGAATCTCGCAGATTTCGATAGATCGAAGCGTTGCGCGCAGAAGGAAATCCACGTGTGCCTTATCCTTGGAGAGGGGATTTCCGCCCTGCGAATGCGCCTGCACGAATTTCATTCCGAGCGATTCGGCAAGAGAGCGAAGCTTCAGAGCCTCCTCGCGCCATCCGTCCTGCATAAAGGGGGAAGCTTCGGTAAAGTGGTACATATCAAGATCGATATAGCGAAAGCCCGCTTTGTGAAGCTCGCGGATCTTTTCCTCATCCGTTTTACAATAATCTAAAAAATCTCCTGTAGATGTTGCAATTTTCATTTCTGTCTCCTTTCGTGTGCGCATCGTGTGCGTTCATATAGATTTTATATAAAAAAGTATAGCATACAAGGGAGAAAATGTCAATTGCAAAGCAAATTATTGTGCGTCCTTTCCGAGCGCGTGAAGCGTATCAAGCGCAGGAGCGGGGAGTCTGCCGAGCGCATCGGGGCCGATATTGAGAAGGAGATTTGCGCCGCATTTTCTGCATTTGTTAAGAATCCTCTGCACTTCCTCGGGGGATTTATAATCGTTGTCAAACGCTTTGTAGCCCCAGGTGTGATTTAAAGTGATCGGCGCTTCCACGAGAGCCTCGGTATAGGTGTCGGGAAGCTCGTTATCACCAAGGGAACTGTAGTCTCCCATATCGTTTCCGATGCGGGAATTCACGAGGCAATTCGGCTGATATTTTTTCACCATATCGTAAAGCTCCTTGGAGCATTCTTCGGGGATATCGATCGGCGTGTCAAACCAAATGAGGCAGATGTCTCCGTATTCGGTGAGAAGCTCCTTCACCTGCGGCTTGATCTTCTTTTCATAGCAGAGAAGATAGTTTTTCTTATCTCTTTCGGGGTAGTCCCAATCGTTGCACCAGCTCATGCCGAAATTCGAGTGATCGAATGCCTCGGCGTATGCACCTCCGTGCTCCTCGTGCCAGTCAATGCATTGCGAATAATAAAGTCCGAGCTTGATTTCGTGCTTTTTGCAGGCATCCGCAAGCTCTCGGATCACGTCGCGCCCAAAGGGCGTTGCATCCGCCACGTTATAGGAATCCGCCTTGGAGCGATAAAGCGCAAAGCCGTCGTGATGCTTTGCGGTAACAACGATATATTGCATCCCTGCCGCTTTTGCCGCCAGAACCCAATCCTCTGCATCGAAATAAATGGGATTGAATGCGGCCGCCAGCTTTTCGTATTCCTTGTTCGGGATCTCGTATTTGGACATGATCCATTCGCCGATATAGTCCATTCTCTTGCCCTGCCATTCGCCGCCAAGCAGGGAATAAAGCCCCCAATGGATCATCATTCCGAATCCCGCATTTTTAAACCAGGTCTTGCCATCCATAACTGAAAAATCCTCTTTCTTGTTTTTTAGAATTGACATTTGTTTTTTTCTTTGATATAATCATTATACATCCTTCGCAAAGCACTTGTAAATCTCTTTCTTTTGCGAAAATCTCATCTATATTGACTTTTGGGGGATTTATGCAGGATATTCATCTTTATGCTTACGGCAGATCCACCGTAAACGGATTTTGGCAGATCGATCCGAGCCGTATCGTCAGCCGTCTCTATTTCGTGAATGCGGGCGAGGCAAAAATCGTCAGTGCATCCAGAGAATATAAGCTCACGCAGGGAAGCGCGTATATCATTCCGCAAAGCAAAAGCTTTCGTCCCGTGGATTCCGTTGGCTTTGATCACACGTATTTTGATTTTTACAGCACCCGCATTCTTCGCCCGGATCGGATCGTTTCCGTAAGCGGAGATGTTCTTGGCGCGGCCTCTTTTTTTTCGCATATCAATGCCGTGATCGAGGCCGATGCGGCGCAAAGCGCGCTCCCTGCCATGCGCGCCCTTCTCGCGGGATTTATTCGCCTGATCGAGGCGATGCACACGGAGAATCTCTATATCGCAAGCCCGTACGTTATGCAGGCGGTCAACCGTATCCATAGCGATTATCCAAGTGTAACCACGAAGACACTCGCGGCAGAGCTTAATTTGAACGAGAGCTATTTTATCCGCCTTTTCACGGAAAATATGGGGCTTTCCCCAATGAAATATATCCGAACCGTCCGCGTTTTCCGAGGAAAGGAATTGATCGAGGGCGGCGCCGGTGTAGACGAGGCGGCCGCAAAATGCGGATATAGCTCGCCCTCCGCGTTTTATAATGCAGTCATGGCGGAGCTGCATCTTTCCCCCTCTGCATTCAAGAAAAACTGAAAAATCAAAGGCGTGCGAACAGAAAACCGTTCGCACGCCTTTGATTTTAGCCTAAAAGTGTGATGGGAATATACAGAGGATCGGGGCGCGCCTCCGCCACGATCTCCAAAACGCAACGGTTGTAGGCAGAAACCTTGTCGCCCGCGCGAAGCGTGAGCGTGGCTCTTGCAATGCCGTCATCGTGGAAATTGCGGTTGGGAATCGTTGCGGTCTGCTTTCCGTCTGCCGTGAAGCCTTCGGGAAGCCACCAGCGGAAGGAGAGGGCGGAAATGATATCGCCGTAGGTGCGGCGCGTGTAAATTTCAAGCGAAAGCTCAATCTCCTCGCCGGGGGCGATTTCGGGCTTTTTCGAAAGCGTTACGTCTGCGCAAAGAACCGTGGATTCATAATGTACGGTGAAGGGCTTCAGCGTGGCGGTCTTCCGGGTTTCGCGGCACTTCTCAAGAAGCAGCTCGCGCACCTCGGCAGGCGTGTCACTCTCGCCGTCTGTAAAGAGAACGGGGGCGTGCAGAGCGTGCAGGGTATGGGGCACCTCGGCAATCACGCGCTCGCAAAGCTCCGAGCAGGTCTTGGGGAAGCGCAGTCCCGTCGAGCCGCAGGTCTTGTTGAGCGAAATGGTGATGATCTCATCGCCGATATAAGCGCAGTATTCTTCGGGAACGCCCTTCATGCCAAGGAAAATTCCCATCGTCGCACCAACGGTTGCACCGGTGCAATCCGCATCGTCGCCGCAGTTGATGGCGGTGATCAGTGCCTTCTTAAAATCTCCCTCGCCCCAGAGCAGGCCGATCGCGGCGTAAGCCACGTTGGAAGGCGCTTCAAACCAGCCGTCGCCAATATCTGCGTTTCTCTGCTGAACGGCGTTTCTCGCATCTATGGGATGCATGCCCTTATCGTAGCATTCCAGAACGAAGCGGATGCTGTGCGCCATGCGGGACTCTGCAGGAATTGCCTCCACGGCAAGCTCGATGCAGGTGCGGATATCGGGCATAGCAAAGGCGGCGGATTGCATGGCCGCAACAAAGGCGGCTGCCATCGTTCCCTCGCCCGTGCCATGGTCAACCTTGGCACCTTCAATTGCGTATTTCGCCGCAATATCGGGGCATCCGGGAGCAAGGCAGGCCCAGATCTCGGTTCTGATCCAAGCACCGTTCGATTCCTTCCAGGAGCTGTCATATTCG
>JAZQWS010000128.1:0-1181 GCA_045632465.1 Eubacteriales bacterium | reverse complement strand
CGTGCGTGGAGGAGATGCATCGGCCGGCAACGAGGAGGTTTTCAAAGCCCTTGGGTAGAAGGGAGCGGTATGGGATCTCGTACCATTCGCCGTCCTCGAATTCCTGCCAGGTCGTTCCGCTTCCGTTGGGATTGTGGATATCAATGGCATAGTTCGAGGTGGCGATCGCATCCTCAAAGCGCGCAAGCGACGTGAGATCCTCGAGCTTCAGCACGTAGTCACCGATGACTCTGCGGCTCTCGCGGATGCCGATGTGCATCGCCGTGGAGAGAAGGCGCGCATGCTCACAGCCTGCAACGGCCTCGCGCAAGAAGGTCATCATTTCAAAAACCTGCTCTCTTGCTTCAATCTCCGCTTCGGTGATGGCGAAGGGATCGGTGGGGCTCTTGCGGATCACGCGCGTGGTGTTGAAGTGGATCACGCCCGCGTTGTAGTTGCGGAAGGTCAGAACGTTTTCTCTGGGGTTATGGATGCGCCCTGCCGCCTGCCACTCCTTGTAGAGCGCCTGCATCTTATCGCGGTTGGGCATGAATTTTTCCTTGTCGATGCCGCCAACGCGGAAGCAAAGCGTCATCGGCTGGCAGAGGCCGTCCTCCTCTCTTCCGACCTCGCAGATGCATCCCGCCATGGCGGAAAGCTCGGCATCGCCCGTGGCGTCAATAAAGCTATCGGCAGAGAATTCCATCTGCACCGCCTTGCAGGCCGCCTTCAGGGAAAGGATGCGGCCGTTTTCCACGTTTGCGGCGGTAACGTTCGTGTTGAAAAGTAGGGTAACGCCCGCTTCTCTTGCCATGCGGAGCAGGGCAAGCTTCATGCATTCCTCGTCAAAAAGCGTGTCTGTGAAGGAGAATTCGCCGTTTTGCTCGCAGGTCAGCTCCAGGGCTCTGTCGCACATTTCAAGGAAGAGATTGCCCGTCAGATATTTTCTTTCCTTCGTGCCGGGCATGGTCGTCCAATAGCGCATGAAGGGGGAAACGAGGGCGAAGGCCGCCGCGCCGCCGAGGCAGTTGTATTTTTCAATTAAGAGCACGTCCGTGCCGTGTCTTGCCGCTTCAATGGCGGCCGCCGCGCCGGCAAAGCCGCCGCCGACAACGATCAGATCATATTTCGTTTTCATAAAAAATCCGTCCTTTTTTATTTTTCAATTACAATGTAGGTGGGAACGAGGTGCGAGATCGGAG
>JAZQWS010000127.1:0-12559 GCA_045632465.1 Eubacteriales bacterium | reverse complement strand
GCGTGGTGGCAATGGTAGGTATGGGTATGAAAGTTGTAATTCATTGGAAATATCCTTTATAATTTGGGAAGAATTTTATTTTTCTCAATGACGCGGTATGCAATAAAGCCGAGCAGCCCGGCAGAGAGAAATTCTCCGATTCCAACGGTCAAGGCAAAATAAGGGAAGGAGGCAAAGGTCTCCTCGCCGCCCGCAGAAAGAATGATCACGAGCGGAACGATCAGCGCATTTGCGATCACAGTTGGCAGCGTGATCAAGAGCGGATGTGCCTTGCGAAGCATTCTTGCGCCGATCGCACCGATCAGCGTGGCAAGACTGCCGAGCAGAATGTCATAGATATTTCCCGTCGTCAGCAAATTTGCGATCAGGCACCCGATATAGAGTCCCGGAACCGCTTCGGGGAGAAATGCGGGCAAAACGGTCAGCATTTCCGAAAGGCGGAGCTGAATTGCTCCGGAGGAAAGGCCAACGAGGGCGGCGGCATAAGTCAGTGCCACGTAGAGTGCGGCGATCATTCCGCCGCGCGCAAGGGAAAGGACGTTGCTTTTTTTCATTTTTTATCTCCTTAGTTTTGTTTTTTCGGGCGTAAAGCCTTCGGTGAGGATGGTTTCGAACTCACCGCAAAGTATTTTATCACAAATAAAGAAAAAAAGCAAGAGGAAGAAAAAGAAAAAAACAATCAATTACAGGGGGCAACGGTTTTGCCGTTCGCATCCGCAATTTTGTAGCGGTCGAAGGGGATAGAGCCGTCTGCATAGTAGCCTGTACCCCAAAGTCCGTCCTCCGTGCGGTCGATGATCAGGAAAGATCGGCGGGTATAATTTTCAACGATTGGCAAAAGTCCCGAGGGATGCGGCTCCTCGCTTCCGTCGTGGAAGCAAACGGAAAGAAACGCCGCCTCGATATAATGCGTGCTCTTTCTGAAATATCGCTCATAAACGTGGCTATGTCCGAAGCTTACGGCATTCACTCCGTAAGAGGAATAAAGATCCATCAGCATTCCGCCGTGATCGTGGGGGTAGGCCGCCTTGCCGTCCTCGGTAACCTCGGGGGCGCAAAGATTGAATTGCACGTCCCAGCCCTTGTTGAGAATATGGAAATGCTGAATCGCCCATTTGAATTTTCTGTCAGAGGCCTTCAGATCCTCCGTGAGCCAGGTGATTTGCGGGCTATCGGGCGCAATGGAATCGTAAAGTCGCCAGCCGGGTGCTTCAAAGTGGTTGAAAAAGCAAAGTCTGTTGATGCTTAGGGAAATGATATGCAGATCGGAATAATCCGCCGAATAAAAGCGCCGTCCCGTTACGGACGTATCGTCTGTGGGATAAAGTGGACGGAAAATCTGCATAAAGATCGACCAATTCCAGCGCGTATCATCTGCGGCGGCTTCCTTGCTTGCATAGCAGCGCATATCGTCCAGCTCGTGGTTGCCCGGGCAGAAGAACATCGGCATATATTGCAGAAGATGCGCGCCGTTTTGCTGTTGCATCGTCGGGAAAAACGCCTTTTTTCGCGCATCCTCGCTCTGCATGCCGTCCCCGAGATCAAACCAGGAGTCCAGCCGCCAGCTCACGTAGGTTGCATCTCCCGAATAAAGCAAAAAGTCGAGCTTCTGCTTTCCGATCTCATAAACCGTATCGTTGCAGTTTTCCAAGCCCTGCAGATCGCTCAGCTGCGCAAAGCGGAAATTCGCTCCGCTTTCGGGCGCGGTATGGAAGAAATAGGTTTGCGTTTGATGTCCTTCGGATACGGCACGGTAGAAAACCGTTTCGCCGGGCGAAAGCCCGTCAATTTTTACTATGTATTGAAAAACGCTTACGGGCGGGCAATCTTCCGGCGCATCGGCATATTGCCCGTCTGCATTTGGCCCCCGAAGGCCAACGATCTCGTAGCATTGCGCCTCTGCCGATTGGCCGAGCCCCTCGGTGGATCCGAATTCAACAAAAGCTTTTGACCGAACGCTTTGTATCCAAATAATATTCATTTCGGATGAAGGATGCAGAGTCAGAAGATATGGCTCGGAAAGAAAATGATTCATATATAAGCCCCCTCAAAAGTAACGATATTCTATTTCTAAATATACCATAGACGCAGGGAAAAATCAAGAGAATAAAAAGCGGAGAAAATGGAAATTACGGAATAATTTTACTATTTTTATAAAAAAACGACATTTTTCTTTGTTTTGTACCATAACGGTACAACATTTCCAAAACTTTTGAGTAGCAATTTTTCTTGCAAAGCAGTATAATGAAGCATGAATACAGCTCTTGCAGAAAGGAGAAAACATGGAGCTTCTTGTTATCAGTGACAGCAAGCTGAAAATTATGTTAGACAGTGAAGATATGCAAAAATACGGCCTCCTCGGCGCGGAGCCGGATTACGATGATCCTGCCACGCGAAAAAAGCTTCTTCGCGTATTGGATGACGTGAAGGCAGCGTGCGGATTTGATACGGCGGCGGAAAAGCTCCTCATCCAGCTTTATCCCTCGCGTGACGGCGGCGGGGAATTGTTTGTCACAAAGCTTGGCCCTTTGCCCGCCTCTGCGGAGCAGAGCCTCAGGCGCTCGCGCGGTGTCGGCGTTTTTTGCCGCGGCACGGAGATCTTTTTCACGCCGGAGCTTTCCTCGCTTCTTTGCATGGCAGAGATATGCCAAGGCCTTCGTTACGTCGAGCGAAGTCATCTTTTCTATGAAGAGGGGCGTGGCTATTATCTGGTTCTTGACCAGCGCGGAAGCGGCGGCAATCCATCGCCGCTCTGGCCTCTTTATGAATATGCCGATCCCGTTCCGCTCGCGCGCCGTGCCTACATAGAGGAGCATGCAAGCCCCCTCATGGAGGAGGATGCGATTTCCGGCCTTTTGGCGCTCCAAAGCCCGTAAATCTAAAAAATGACCGCCACTCTGCTCCTGCAGAAATAGCGGTCATAATTATTTTATATTATTTTAACCCTCAAGGCCTGCCGCACCGATGATGCCCGCATCGTTCTTGAGTGCCGCGATCATAACCTTCGTTTTGTTCTTATTGTCACGTGTGTACTGCTCTCTCTCCACGTGGCGAAGCAGGGGAACCATCAGATAGTCCTTCTCGTTGCAAACGCCGCCGCCGATCGTCAGAATGTCGGGCTGGAAGATATTGATCATATTGGTAACGCCCTCTGCAAGGTAGAAAATGTAATCGTCAACGATCTTCTTGGCGTAATCGTCGCCAAGGCGCATCGCATCAAATGCGGTTCTTGCAGAAACCTTTCCTTCCTTTTCAGCCACCTCGAAGAGCTTGGAGGGAATGCCCTTCAAGGAGAGCTCCTCCATCTTCTCCTTGGTCATCTTGGTGAGAGCCGTTGCGGAGGCATAAGCCTCAAGGCAGCCTCTGCGGCCGCAGGAGCACTGTCTGCCGCCCGCGCAGATAACGGTATGGCCAAGCTCGGTTCCGCCGCTGTTTGCGCTTCCTGCATAGATTTTATGGTTCATGATAACGCCGCCGCCAACGCCGGTACCAAGCGTCAGCATCAGGCTTACGTTTGCGCCCTTTGCCGCGCCCGCAAGATCCTCTGCCAGCGCCGCGGCATTCGCATCGTTTGCAATATAAACGCGCTCTGCAGGGAAATACTTCTTGAAGATATCCACAATGGGGAAGTTTTCCATCTTGATGTTGTTGGAGTATTCAACGATGCCGTTCACGTCGTCAATCGAGCCGGGCGCTGCGATTCCAACGCGCAGAATGTCCTTCGCCGTCAGATTGTTTCTTGCAACCAGCGTGCTGCAAAGCGCCGCCATATCGCGAACGATCTCCTCGCCGGGGCGCTCTGCCTTGGTGGGAACGCTGTCCTTGTCAATAATTTCAAGATTTTCGTTGCAAAGACCGATGGCGATGTTTGTTCCGCCGAGGTCGATACCGAGTATATACATGGGAATACCTCACATTTGTTTTTGTTTTATTATATATGTTTTTTTAGCGTTTGTCAAGCAGAGAAATGCGTTCATAAAAAATTAACACACATACTTTTCATATTCCTCTTGAAATATACACAACTTTAGTATACAATATATACAGGAAAATAGCGGCATTTCCGCTACCCACGAAATGAAAGGATTAAGCAATGGCAAGATTTGTATATGCTGACAATGCGGCAACAACGCCGGTAAGTCAGGCTGTAATTGATGCAATGGCGCCCTGCTTTGCAACGTGCTGGGGCAATCCCTCCAGCCTTCACAGCAAGGGAAGAGAAGCAAAGAAGCTTTTGGACGATGCGAGAGAGCGCATTGCAAAGGTGTTCCGCTGTGAGAGCGGTGAGCTTTATTTCACCTCTTGCGGATCGGAATCGGATAACTGGGCAATTAAAGGCGCGGCGCTTCGCGGAAAGAAAAAGGGGCGCACGCATATCGTAACAACGGTGATCGAGCATCCCGCTGTATTGAATACCTGCCGTGCGCTCGAAAAAGAAGGCTTTGAGGTAAGCTATATCGGCGTGGATGAAAACGGCGTCGTAGATATGGAGGCTTTGGCCGCCGCCATCACCGAGAAAACCGCAGTTGTTGCGGTTATGTACGCAAATAATGAGATCGGAACGATCCAGCCCATCCGCGAGATCTGTGATCTTGCGCATGCAAAGGGTGCTCTGATGTTCACGGATGCCGTGCAGGCGGTAGGAAACGTGGATATTGACCTCTCCGCGCTTCCCGTGGATATGCTCGCCATGTCCGGACATAAGATCCATGCCCCCAAGGGCATCGGTATGCTCTTCGTTCGTAAAGGCGTTGTGATCGCTAATTTGATTGACGGAGGCGGTCAGGAAAAGCGCCATAGAGCGGGAACGGAAAATATGCCCTACATTGTAGGTCTTGCAAAGGCCATCGAGATTGCCGCAGAGCAGCTTTCGGACATGCCCCGCGTTGCAAAAATGCGCGATCGTTTGATCGAGGCTTTGACGGCGATTCCGTATAGCCGCCTCAACGGCCATAGAACCGAGCGCCTGCCCGGAAATGTAAACGTTGGATTTGAGTGCATCGAGGGCGAAAGCATGCTCCTGATGCTGGATATGAAGGGAATTTGTGCCTCCACGGGCTCTGCTTGCTCCTCTGCATCGCTTGAGCCGTCGCACGTTCTGCTCGCCATCGGCGTGCCGCACGAGAAGGCGCACGGATCGATCCGCCTCTCTATCTCGCATGAAACAACGGAGGAGGACGTGGATTATATCATTGAAACGCTTCCTGCCATCGTTTCGCGCCTGCGCGATATGAGCCCCCTTTGGGAAGAGATCGTAAAACAAGAAAAAAAGTAAGGAATGGAAAAGAAAAAATGCAATATAGTGAAAAGGTAATGGACCATTTCGCCAATCCCAGAAACGTTGGCGAGATCGAGGATGCGCAGGGCGTTGGCGTTGTTGGAAACGCAAAGTGCGGCGATATCATGAAGATGTATCTGCAGATCGATGAAAATGACGTGATCTCGGATTGCAAGTTTAAGACCTTCGGTTGCGGCGCGGCAATTGCCACCTCCTCGATGGCAACCGAGCTGATCAAAGGAAAGAGCGTAAAGGAAGCTCTTGCGCTGACCAATAGCGCCGTTGTCGAAGCGCTAGATGGTTTGCCCCCTGTGAAGATTCATTGCTCTGTTCTTGCCGAGGAGGCCGTAAAGGCCGCCATCGCGGATTACTACAAGAAGATCGGCCGCGAGGTAGATTTCTCTCTTGAAAGTGCAGACGAAAGATACGAGCACTAATATGTTTTGAAAATAAAAAAGCCGAGTCAAACGCAAATTGATTCGGCTTTTTGTAAACAATTGTTATGAAATAACAACAAAAAGGAGGTAAAATATGCGCATTCTTCTTGGCATGAGCGGAGGACTTGATAGCACGGTTGCCGCAAAAAAACTTATGGAAGAAGGCCATGAGGTTGAGGGCGCACTTCTCGTTTTGCATCCCTTTGCAGAGTGTGAGGAAGCCAGGGCCGCTGCAGAGAGTCTGGGGATCTTTCTTCATGAAATTGACGGCCGCGCGCACTTTGCCAAAACGGTGCAGAAGTATTTTGCCGAGGAATATCTTCGCGGCAGAACGCCCAATCCTTGTGTTGTTTGTAACCGCGAGGTAAAGCTTGCCCTCCTGTATGAATACGCAATGGAAAAAGGATTCGATGCGTTTGCAACAGGGCATTATGCTTCCATTATTAAAAGAAATGAGCGCTATGCGATAAAAATGGCGGCGGATCTTTCTAAGGATCAGTCGTACGTGCTATGGTCTGTGCCGCAAAGCATTCTTTCGCGCCTTGTGTTGCCTCTGGGAGAAAGCCGCAAGGCCGATCTTCGCGAGCGCGCCAGGGAAGAGGGGCTTGCGGTTGCCGATCGCCCCGAGAGCCAGGAAATTTGCTTTATTCCGGATGGTGATTATGCACGCTTTGTCTGCGAATACACAAAATCTGCGCCGATCGAGGGCGATTTCGTGGATGAAAACGGCGCCGTGCTCGGTCGTCACAAGGGAATCATTCATTACACGGTCGGTCAGCGGAAGGGACTTGGCATCGCGCTCGGTAAGCGCATGTTCGTAACGGCCGTGAATGCTAAGGATAATACGGTAACTCTGTCTGAAAATCCAAATGCCACCGTCTCGGATTTTCTCTTAGAGGATATGGTCTTTTCGGGCATCGCAGAGCCCGGTGTCGGGGAAGCGCTCTCCGCAGAAGCGCGTGTGCGCTATCTTGCGCCCCTGCGCGAGGCAAAGGTCACCTATCTTGGCGGCGGCCGCGCACGTGTGCATTTGGAAACGCCCGCCCGTGCGGTAACTCCCGGTCAATCCGCTGTTTTTTACGAAGCGGAAACGGTTCTGTTCGGCGGTGTGATCGCCGAAAATGATTGAAATGGATAAGGATTCTCCTTGTTTTCAAAGGATATAAAAATGAAATAAAGGCAGTATTTGCAAGTCGCGATCCGAAGCGAAGCTTGGAAATGCTGCTTTTTTTATTTTTTAGCGAAAAAATGCGCAAAAAACGCACAAAAACGCCTCTTTTTTTCTTGTTTTGGCCGCTTTTTCATAAAATTATGAACGCTAAAATGTAAACCAAACTATGCACATTGACTGCTTTTGTGAAACCTGACGGTTTTTGTCGTAAATGTAGAAAAAACAGACCATGATTTGTGTAATGTTACCAAAAACAAATGAATTTCTGAAAATGTTGATTTTTTCTTTCTTTTGGTAAATTATATTTTCGTTTATGAACATGTTCAATAACAAATGCATTGAAAATAAAGAAAATGTTGGTAAATGTAAATTACATTTTCGCTTTTTGGCTTGATTTTTCAATGAAAATCTTTGTAAACAATGCTTTTCTTTTTTGAAAAAAACGGATTTTTTGCCCCTTATATTATATAAATGGAGGAATTTTGCTCCCTTGACTTTTGTCGCCTCGCGTGGTATAATATAGCGTGCAATGCTGTGATGTTTTGCGCATATGCCGGTATCACCCAGCCTTCTTAAACTCTTGCAAGATGGGAGAATAAGGCGGCTCGGCGATATTGGCGCGGCGTATGCTCGCGCGTTGTAATAGCAATTTCTTTTGGAGGAAAGTTCATGAAAAGAACAGTGTTTCAGAAGCTCATGTGTCTTGTGCTTTCTGTGACGATCCTGTCCGGCGTCCTGGCAACGACTGTCGCTGCCGCGGGCGGAAGCGTGGAAGGCGGTTATCGCCCCTCGCTGGATGAGATGAAGTCGTACCTTGACGCTTCATCTTACGACGAGTATCTCGCAGAGTACAGAGATGCAAACGGCAATCTCCCGATCCCCGTTACCGGCGTCGTAACCGTTGACGTGGTGAAGGATCTCAAGACGGAGTATAACGATTACAGCGAAAACGCTGAAAAGTTGTACGGTATCGTTGTTTCCGAGAGCCAGTATGCGAAGGATTCCTACGAGGATAATTCGGATGCATGGGTGAACTTCGGTGAAAACGGCGAGACCTTTGAGGAAATGGCGGATAAAACCGTTTACCTCTCTCCCGAAAGTAAGGCAACCTGGACGGTAGATGTGCCCGCCTCGGGTATGTACTACATCCGCATAAAGTATTATAGCTGTGATACGGCGCAGAGCGGTATCAGCTCGATCGAGCGCCAGCTTCTTATCAACGAGGCGATCCCCTTCACCGAGGCAAGCTCGCTGAAGTTGAATAAGACTTGGAAGTACGCCTACAAAGAAACCTTCTCCGGTCTTGCGGTTGGCGAGGACGCTGAGGGTGTAACCACCGTGTACGAGCGCCTTGAGAAGGGTGACGTAGCGCACGGCGTTGAGATTGAGGCAGACGGCTACTACAAGCTGGTCATCACCGTAAAGGACGGCGCGAAGAGCGTTGATCTTTACACGCTTGCCGGAGATATCAACGGTAACTCCATCACGCCCGATATGAACCAGGATGCGCTGTGGTCGACCTATTACTGCCACGACACCACCGGTTACTACAACGAGTATTTCTCCTTCTACTTCCAGGACGGTCCTAACACCATCGGCCTGAAGGCACAGAGAGAGCCCATGATCGTTGGCGCGATCGAGCTCGTTCCTATCGGTTCGGATGCAGATATCCCCACCTACAATCAGTACTATCAGCAGAACAATCTCGGAAGCAAGAATCCCGTTTCCTCCGATGGAAAGGTAACGATCCAGGCAGAGTTCCCCGATTATATGTCGGATAACTCTATCACGATTGGCGCGGATAACTCTTCCTCTGCAACCTATCCCTCCACTCCCTCCTCTCAGCTTTTCAATGCCATTGGTAAGCTGAGCTACAGCACGGTAGGACAGTGGGCGGCATACAGCTTTAAGGTGAACGAAACCGGCCTTTATAAGATGAGCATGCGCTATAAGCAGAACGCCCTGCAGGGTATGTATGTCTGCCGTGCGCTGAAGCTTTCGGGCGGTATCTATGGAAACGAAGCAACCGTTCCTTTCAAGGAAGCGTATAACACGCAGTTCGATTATAGCGATGAGTGGCAGTCCAATTATCTTGGTGCAACGAATATCGAAACAGGCGAAAAGGTGGATTTCGAGTTCTACTTTGAGGAAGGCGTGGAGTACACGCTCTATCTCGAGTGCTCGCTCGGTAGCTTGAAGGAGCTTATCAAGGACGTTGAGGATGCAATGAAGATCCTGAACGATTGCTATCTCCGCATCTTGCAGCTGACCGGTGTAACTCCCGACCCCAACTACAACTACAAGTTCCAGGAAACCCTTCCTATGGAGCTGATCGCCCTTGCCGAGCAGGCAAAGGTGCTGGATAGAACCGCGAGAGCCTTTGAGGAGCTTTGCGGAACGAAGGGCTCGCATATCGCAACGCTGGATACTGTAGCGCTTCTTCTTCATAATATGTCTGAGGACTACGGTGAAGAGATCGCCGCAAATATGTCTAACCTTAAGTCTTATCTCGGTACTCTCGGTACTTGGATCAACGATTCCAAGAAGAGCACCCTGATCGTAGACAGCATCACCATCCACTCTGCAGATGACGAAGCAAAGCAGCTTCCCAAGGCGAAGGCCGGCTTCTTCGGCAGCATGTGGTATGAGATCCGTTCCTTCTTCGCTTCCTTCTTCACCGATTACGACTCCATGGGCTTGACCGAAGAGCCTGTAGAGGGTGCAGAGAGCGTTGAGGTGTGGATCGCAACCGGTCGTGACCAGTCGAACATCTGGCGTTCGCTGATCGACTCGGAGCAGGGCTTCACCAACCAGACCGGTAAGGCCGTTAAGCTGAAGCTCGTAACGGGCGGAACGCTTCTTCCTTCCATTCTGGCAAACAAGGGTCCCGACGTTTATATCGGTTTGGATGCTTCCTCTATTATTAACTATGCAATTCGTGACGCGATCGTTGGTGTCAGCGGTAACGTTAAGTGGAATCCCGACGGTAAGATGACCGAGAAGGAAGTTAACGAGCTTAACGAAGTATTCCTTAACACCTATTACACGATTGACGGTAAGGACTACCGTGCAGATCAGCTTCCCGCAGGTATGACCGTAGAGGATGCTGAGGCGCTTGTAAAGCAGAACAAGGCGTTCAAGTCCGTTCCTTACGAGCAGATCACCGGTGAGCGTTACGTTCCCGCGGCAATGGATACCATCCGTCTGCTTGGCGTTTATTACGGAATTCCCTCCGGTATGGGCTTCGCAATGATGTTCTACCGTTCGGATATCCTTGCCGAGCTTGGCAGATCCATTCCCAAGACCTGGTCTGAGCTGATGGGACTTCTTCCCGATATGCAGGCCAATAACATGGCAATCGGTCTTTCTTACGGCTCTGCTCTGAACTTCATTCTGTATCAGAGCGGCGGTAGCATGTGGCGCTTTGCCGATCAATCCAAGGATGATTACAGCCAGGATTACGAGGGCGCACGTATCGGTCTGAATACCGACGTTGCAAAGGCCGCATTCTCCTGGGTAACCAGACTTTACACCGAGTATGGCTTCGACGTATCCTTCGATTCTTCGAACCGTTTCAGAACCGGTGAAATGCCCATCGTTATCTCCGAGTACACCGGAATGTATAACACGCTGGTTGTATATGCAACCGAGCTTAACGGTATCTGGGGCTTCTGCTCCTTGCCCGGTTGGGAGCATGAGCAGGATGACGGAACCATCCGCATCGACTACAGCTCTCTTTGCTCCATCAGCGCAACCATCCTTCTGCACGGTTACAGCGATGCGCTTTCCGCATGGCAGTTCATGCAGTGGCAGACGCGTGAGGATATCCAGTCCGAGTATGGTAACCGCATGGTTGCAATTCTCGGTCCCTCCGCAAAATACGAGTCTGCAAACAAGCTGGCTCTTGAAGGCATGTCCTGGACGGCTGACGAGCTCAGAGCGATCAATGACCAGATGGATCACCTGTACTCCATCGTAAACTATCCCGGCTCTTACATCATCGGTCGTTACACCGAGTTCGCATTCCTCGCAGCAGTAAACGATAGAGAAGACCCCGTTGAGGCTCTGATGGGCTACATCGATGCAATCAACGATGAAATTTATCGTAAGCGTTCCGAGTTTGATATGCCCGTTCTCAAGAATGACGAGTTACCTCAGTAAAAGAAAGGAGAATAAAGAAAATGCCCGAGATTTCTAACGAGGCGGCTGTTGAGACCCCCGTTCGTCCGACACAGCGCGCTGAAATGACAAAATGGCAGTGGACCTGGAAAGAGATTAAAAGAAATAAAACGGCTTACTTCATGCTTGCTCCTTTCTTCCTTCTGTTTATTATCTTTACAATCCTTCCCGTATTCCTGTCGATGCTTCTGAGCTTCACGGACTTCAACATGCTGGAAATGCCCGGCATTCTGTGGTTCGAGAACTACTCCCGTTTGTTTACCAACGATGAGATCTTCATTCTTGCCTGCAAGAACACGCTGATCTTCGCATCGATCACCGGCCCTGTATCTTACCTTCTGTCGCTCTTGATCGCATGGTTCATCAACGAGCTTCCTCCCAAGATCCGTGCCGTTGTAACCCTGGTATTCTATGCACCCTCTATTTCCGGTCAGGTTTACCTGATTTGGGCAACCCTGTTCTCCTCGGACCGTTACGGTTGGGTAAACGCAACGCTGATTGACTTCGGTATCATCGATGCGCCCATCCTATGGTTCAAGGATGCAAACTACGTAATGGGACTTTGTATCGTCGTTGCTCTTTGGACATCGCTTGGTACGTCCTTCCTGGCCTTCATCGCCGGCTTCCAGACCATCGACCGCTCGATGTACGAGGCTGCCGCGGTGGACGGCATTAAGAACCGTTGGCAGGAGCTTTGGTATATCACTCTGCCCACGATGAGACCTCAGATGATGTTTGGTGCCGTTCTTGCAATCACCGGCTCCTTCGGTTTTGGCGGCGTTGTAACCGCGCTTTGCGGATTCCCCTCGGTTGACTATGCGGCGCACACGATCATGCACCATCTGGACGACTATGGCGGACAGCGTTACGAGGTAGGTTATGCATCTGCAATTGCAATGGTTCTGTTCGTAATCATGTTTGCTTCTAACATTCTCGTTAAGAAAGCACTGTCGAAGGTAGGTGAGTAAGTATGGCAAAGAAATTAAGAACTAGAGGCCACAGAGTCGTACTGAACCGCTCCGCCGGCGGTGATACCGGTATCACGTTCGTACTTGCTCTCTTCGGTGCATTCATGTTCCTTCCCATGTATTACACGGTAATACAGTCCTTGAAGCCCTTGGATGAGCTGTTTATGTTCCCCCCGCGCTTCTACGTTATTAACCCCACCTTGAAGAACTTCTCCGATCTGTTTATGCTGATGGGCGATTCTTGGGTTCCTTTCTCTCGTTACATATTCAACACGGTGTTCATCACCATTTGTGGAACGGTTGGTAACCTTTTGTTTGCATCCATGGCAGCATATTCTCTCGCGAAGCTTCGTTTCCCCGGCAGAAACGCTGTGTTCCAGATCATCGTTATGTCGCTGATGTTCCACTCCACGGTTAACCAGGTAACGCACTTCATCATTCTGTCCGCCTTCGGTTGGGTAGATACGTACCTTTCGATCATCGTTCCTTCTATGGCAACCACGATCGGTCTGTACCTGATGAAGCA
>JAZQWS010000126.1:0-2000 GCA_045632465.1 Eubacteriales bacterium | reverse complement strand
TGCCGAAATCGTAGAGTCTGGTCGCCGCATTGTAGGCGGCCGCGCCCGATCCGATAATTATGGTATGATAATGCTTCATAGGCTTCTGATATGCATGCCTCCGTCAACGATAAGGGATGCGCCCGTCGTGTAGCCGAGCGTGCCGTCGCAAAGCGCCAAAACCGCCTTGGCAACGTCCTCGGGCTCGCCCCAGCGGCCGAGCGGAACAAGACCCTCCTCGATCAACCCATCGTATTTTTCCTTCACGGCCGCCGTCATGCCCGTGGCAATGATGCCGGGGCAAACCTCGTTCACGGTGATTTTCTCGGAGGATAGTCTGTCCGCAAAGAGCTTTGTGATCATCGAAACGCCTGCCTTGGAAATGCAGTATTCGCCGCGGCTCGGCGAGCTCGTATAAGCTGAGCAGGAGGAAATGTTCACGATCGAGCCGCCCTTTTTCGCGCCGACCATAAGGTTTGCCACCGCCTGCGTCAGAAAGAGCGTTCCCTTGGTGTTGATTCCCATCACCTCGTCGTAGCTTTCCTCGGTCATTTCAAGAATGTCGCGGCGCACTCTTGGTGCGATGCCTGCAACGTTCACGAGCGCGAGAACGTCACCGGCGTTTTTCGCGGTTTCAATAAGTCTTTGTCTGTCTTCTGCGCGTGCAACGTCGCCCTGCACGTAGATCATGCCGTATTCCTTGAATTCGGGGCAATCGGGATTTGCGCTTCGCCCCATGCCAACGATCTTGTAGCCGCTTTTCGCAAGTGCCACGGCAGAAGCCTTTCCGATGCCGCCTCCCATGCCGGTAACGATCGCAACCTTCATTTCTCGCTCTCCTTGTATAAATTTCTGTAATATTCGTTGAAAACCGCACAGCCACTGACAAGGCCGCGGCGCATAAGCGTCGTGCATTTGGAGCATGCGGCACAGCATTTTTTCGCATCAAAGCATCCCGTAAGAGAATCCTTATAAAAATTCGGGTATGCCAGGGAAACGCGTCCGTAGCCAACGAGGTCGCATGCGCCCTCGCGAAGAAGTGCCTCGGATCTTTCGATCAGATCCTCGCGGTAATAGGAAAGCCCCGAGCCGACAAGGCAAAGATCGGGAAATTTTTCCTTGATATGCTTTTCCACGGTGAGGAAGCGCCGAAGTCCAACCTCGGCCGCCTCGGGCGGCGTGTAAGCGCCAACGCGATAGGGGCGATTTACGTGCGGATTGAAATAGGGGTTACCCACGGTGATATTGAGGATCGAAACGCCCTCCTCTATCATTTTTTCGATCAGAAGATCGGTTTCCGAAAGATCAGGCGCTCCTGCCTCGTTCGTTCCGAAGCCATAAGGCTTTTTCACCATATCGGATGCGCCGAGCCTTGCCGAGAGGATCGCACCCTTCGGCATCGCCGCTCTCGCCGCGCGAATGCAATCGATATAAAGCCTTATGCGGTTTTCAAAAGTGCCGCCGTACTTTCCCTCGCGCGAGAATGCGGAGAGAAGCTCCTGCAAAAGATAGCCGTGGCAGGATTTTACGTCAACGCCGTCAAAGCCTGCTTCTATAGCGAGCCGCGCAGATTCTGCGTAAAGCGCGGGAAGCGTGTCAAGATATTCGTCGGAAACGAGGATGGCGTTTTCCATCGGGCGCTTTGCCTCGTAGATCGGATTGCGGTAAGCGATCATCGGGCGAATGCTCTGTCTGCCCGAATGCGTCAGCTGAAGAAGCATCAGCGGAGCGGGGAAGCCGGCCTCCTCTGCCGCCGCTTTCATATCCCTTATCAGCGCGGAGAATGCGGGGAGGTTTTCCTTTGTCAGCATCATCTGTCTTTCGTTTGTTCTTCCCTCGGGGCAAACGGCGTTGGCTTCAAACCAAACCGTTCCCGCGTGGGATCTCGCCGCGCGCATATACTTTTCGATCGTCAGCGTGCTTGGGCTTCCGTCCTTTTCGCAGTCGTAGCCCTCCATCGGCTGAAAAACAACGCGGTTTGCAATCAGAAACCCGCCTGCGTTCAGCGGTTTATCGAGTAA
>JAZQWS010000125.1:0-7881 GCA_045632465.1 Eubacteriales bacterium | reverse complement strand
CTTTGGATGATTTCTATCTGGAAACGGGAATTTCCATGTCCCTTGTTGTCGCCGAGATGAGCGACGTGTTTGAGAAGGGACTCTCCGGCGACACGATCATCATGCTTGTGGCCGGCATCGGTCTTTTGGCACTCGCGGTGTTCCTGATCGTTCGCGCTGTCAAAGAGAAAAAGAACGGCGGAAACGGTGGCAACGGTGAAAACGGCGGCGATTCGCAGGATGGCCCGAACGTGAACGGCGAAAACGATCCGAGATATAATCCTTATAATAATATGAGGTTTTAAGACGTTCAAAAGCGCAAAAAAATCTCCCTTCAGACCGAAGGGAGATTTTTTTATCACAGGAATCGGGAATTAACCGATCGCAACCACGCCAACCTCATTGAAGATGAGGAGGAGCATATAGATTGCATAGATGGAAAGGAGCGCGTATCCCTGCCACTTCTTGAATCTGCCCGCGATGATCGTGGGAACAACGGCAACGGCCGCCGCCGCGATGCAGATCGGGAAATCGAAGATCAGGTTGACCTTCGCAACGGGGAGCGCCTCGCCTCCGATCACGGAGCAGAGGGGAAGGATCAGGGTGGTGTCAATGATGTTCGCGCCGATGATATTACCAACGGAGAGGGAGGATTCCTTCTTGCGGATGGCGGTCAGCGTGGTAACCAGCTCGGGAAGAGAAGTGCCGAGCGCAATCACGGTGAAGCCGATGATCGTTTCGCTGATGCCGATGCCGGTGGCGATCGTCTTTCCGGAGGAAACGAGGAATTCCGCGCCGAAAACGATGGATGCCGTTCCGATCACGAACCAAAGAATTCTGGAGGGAACTTCCTTCTTATTAAAGGAAGAGGATTCGCTTGCGGGGGTTGCTTCCTTCTTGCCCTCGATCACGTTGCTTGCCATGAAGGCAATGCAGATCGCCCAAAGAATGAAGGCAGACCAAACGGGGAGAGAAAGGCCGAGCGAAAGAAGCGTCAGCAAAACAACCGAGCCGAGGAAGATGCCGCCCTTCAGAGAGAAGCTCTTGCGGTTCACGATGCCTGCCATGGCAACGAGCGAAACGCCCATGATCAGCGTGGTGTTTGCGGTAACCGAGCCAACGGCATTGCCGATGGCAAGCTGCGCAGAGCCGTTTGCCGCCGCACGCACGGAAACGAGAAGCTCGGGAAGGGTGGTTGCAAAGGAAACAACCGTTGCACCGATAACGAACTTGGGAATGCCGGTTGCCTCCGCAAACCAGGATGCGGAATCAACAAACCAGTCGCCGCCCTTGATAACGAGAACAAGACCGACAACGAAGATCACAGCCGCGATTGCCAGAAGGCCGCCGCCTGCGACCGAACCAAACAAAGTAAGACCAAAAAATTCCATCGAAAACTCCTTTAAGTTTCATTTTATAAAATAGCCAACATAGATTTTACCAAAAAAAATGAAAAATGTCAATCGGTAAGGGAAAAATATATTTAAAAGATGCATTTTTCAATATATTCGAAAATATATTTGGGGTAAAAACAAAAAAATCTCTCTCCTTGTATAAAAAACGGCGGCGCGGAAATAATTTTTTGGAATTTTTCAAAAAGGTATTGACAAACGGGAGAAAATGTGTTAGAATGAATCCAGATTAGAACGAATCTAAATTTTGGCAAGCTTGAGGAAAAGAAAATGCAGTGTACGAGAAAGATCACCGAGGACCTTTTGTGGGTGGGCGCAGACGATCGCCGCCTTGCGATGTTTGAGGGCGTTTACTCCGTTCCGCGCGGCGTGAGCTACAATTCCTATCTTCTCTTGGACGAGAAGACCGTTCTCTTTGACACGGTGGATAAAGCGGTGGAAAAAACATTTCTTGAAAACGTGGCGCATGGGCTCGCGGGCAGAAATCTCGATTACGTGATCGTGCATCATATGGAGCCGGATCACTCCGCAACGCTGATGAGCCTGCTTCGTGAGCATCCTGAGGCAACGGTGGTTTGCAACGATAAAACGAAGAAAATGATTGAGCAGTTTTTTGGAGCAGCACCCGCACTTCAGCTTGTTAAGGAAGGCGAAAAGCTCTCGTTTGGTAAACATGAGTTGACTTTTTACATGGCGCCGATGGTGCATTGGCCGGAGGTTATGATCTCCTTTGATCAGAATAACGGCGTTCTTTTCTCGGCAGATGCCTTTGGAACGTTTGGCGCTCTCAATGGCGCGCTCTTCTCGGATGAGGTGGATTTCTTTGGCGAGCATCTTGCGGAGGCAAGACGGTATTATACCAATATCGTCGGCAAATACGGGCCGCAGGTGCAGGCCGCTTTGAAGAAGCTTGCGCCTCTGCCGATCAAGATGATCGCACCCCTGCACGGCTTCGTTTTCCGCGAGGCAGAGGCTATTGCATCCTTCATCGGAAAGTACGATGCATGGAGCAGTTACACGCCCGAGAGGATCGAGGTCGTGATCCCCTATGCATCGATCTACGGAAACACCGAGAATGCGGCAAATATCGTTGCCTGCCGTCTGCGTGAGAGGGGCATCAAGGTGGATATGTTTGACGTTTCGGTAACGCCCGCCTCTGAAATCGTGGCGGCGGCCTTCCGTGCCTCGCATCTTGTTTTTGCCGCCCCGACTTACAACAACGGCGTTTTCGTAACGATGGAGGCTCTGCTTCACGAGCTTGCGGCACACAATTTGCAAAAGCGCACGGTAGCTCTCATCGAAAACGGCTCCTGGGCGCCCTCGGCCGCAAAATGGATGCGCGAGATCCTCTCCTCCTGCAAGGAGCTGAATATTCTCGAGCCCGCGCTGACGGTGAAGAGCGCACTCGGCGAAAATGATGCCGCCGCATTGGATGCTTTTATTGAAGCGCTGGTTGCAACGATTCCTCAGAAGGCGTAAGACCTTTCAAAACAAAAATACATTTACAAAAATACATCACTTAAGGAGAAATTTAAAATGAAATTTTATCAGTGTGCACATTGCAAGAATATCATCGTTTATGCGTATGACAAGGGAGTTCCCGTTTCCTGCTGCGGCGAGAAAATGAAGGAGCTTGTTCCCGGCACGGTGGATGCCGCAAAGGAAAAGCACATTCCCGTGGCTGAGGTGAACGGCAACCTCGTGAAGGTTTCGGTTGGAAGCGTTTTGCATCCGATGAGCGCGGAGCATCACATTGCCTTCGTTGTTCTCGAAACGAACAAGGGCTTCCATAAGATCGACCTCGACGTAACGGGCGCGCCCGAGGCGGTATTTGCGCTGGCAGACGGCGAGAAGGCGGTTGCGGTATACGAGTATTGCAACCTCCACGGCCTTTGGAAAGCGGATCTTTGATCGGTATAATAGCAAACGATAAAGTATAAAAATAAAGTAACACCCCAAAATAATCAAAAATAATAAGAAAGAGGATTTTAACCATGGCAAAGTATGTATGTGATCTGTGCGGATATGAGTATGACGAGGCGGCAGGCGAGCCCGCAAACGGCCACAAGGCAGGAACGAAGTTTAAGGATCTTCCCGATGACTACGTTTGCCCTCTGTGCGGTGCGGATAAGGACGCTTTCTCCCCTGCGGACTAAAGGCGGCTTTCGTATTTTTGGCGCAATTCAATCACCCTCCAAAGGCGAGGATGCGAGAAAAAAGCATCCTCGCCCTTTTATTTTTGGTCAGGTCTTATAAATATCAAGGCGAAAATAAAATGTTTTTTGTTCCATATATGCCTTATAAATATATAGATAACTCTTGACTTATCCGCAAAGAAGTGCTACAATATTATTTGTATGAAAATCTAATCGAGTCGAAAGGAAATAAAACATGGCAATTCCGGTAATTATGCCCAGACAAGGCCAGAGCGTTGAGTCTTGTATCATCACGGCATGGAACAAAAAGGTTGGCGACACGGTTGAAAAGGGAGAGATCCTTTTCTCCTACGAGACCGATAAGTCCTCCTTTGATGAGGCAGCTCCCGAATCGGGCAAGCTGATTGCAATTTTCCACGAGGAGGGCGACGACGTTCCTTGTCTTGAAAACGTTTGCGTTATCGGCGCAGACGGCGAGGACTTCTCTCAGTTCGCTCCCGCAGGCGATGCACCCGCCGCAGCCGCAGCTCCCGCAGAGGCAGCCGCTCCTGCAGCAGAGGCAGCAGCTCCCGCCGCTGCTGAGGCCGCTCCCGCACAGGCTGCAGAGATCAGCGGTGCAATTTCTCCCCGCGCTCGTGCTCTTGCAGAAAAGACCGGCGCAGACCTTCTGAAGGCAACTCCCACCGGCCCTAACGGCCGTATCATCGAGCGCGACGTTATCTCGCTCGTAGACCGCGGACTGACCGTTTCCGGCGCCGCTTCCGCTGCGTATGCTTCTGCCGTTGAGGGCAGCGGTATCAACGGAAAGGTTATGCTTGGCGATCTGAACGCACCCGCCGCAGCCGCTCCCGCAGAGGCAGCCGCTCCCGCAGTAGCAGCATCCGCGCTCCCCGAGTACGAGGACGTGAAGATGCCCAATATCCGCAAGATCATCGCAAAGCAGATGTGCGCATCCCTCACCGGTATGGCACAGCTCACTCTCAACACCTCCTTCGATGCAACGAAGATCATGGAGCTTCGCAAGTCCTTCAAGGCCGGCGCAGAGAAGATGGGCCTTGCAAACATCACTCTCAACGATATTATCCTTTATGCGGTTTCCCGCGTAATTCTCAACCACAAGGGCTGCAACGCGCATTGCCTTGACGAGACCATCCGCTACTTCAACACCGTTAACCTCGGTATCGCGGTTGACTCTCCCAGAGGTCTTATGGTTCCCACCCTCTTCGGCGCAGAGAAGCTTTCTCTGAACGAGCTTTCCAAGGCCGCTAAGGGCGTTATCTCCGCGGCACAGGGCGGAACGATCAGCCCCGACCTTCTCAAGGGCGCAACCTTCACCATCTCCAACCTTGGTGCTATGGGTATCGAGTCCTTCACTCCCATCATCAATCCTCCTCAGGTAGCGATTCTCGGTGTTGACTGCATCACCAGACGCGTGAAGGAGGTTAACGGCGAGGACGTATTCTACTCCGCAATGGGTCTTTCTCTGACCTTCGACCACAGAGTGCTTGACGGAGCAGACGCGGCAAGATTCCTTAAGGATCTCGTATTCGCGCTGGAGAACTTCGATCTCTTGCTGGTAAAGTAATTCTGTAACGGAAAGGGAGATTTTAGTATGTACGATTTGATTATCCTCGGCGGCGGCCCTGCGGGCTACAATGCGGCCGAGAGAGCAGGACACGCGGGCCTCAAGACCCTCGTGATCGAGGAAAGAGCACTTGGCGGCGTTTGCCTCAACGAGGGTTGCATCCCCACCAAGACGCTTCTTTATTCCGCAAAGATTTTTGATTATGCAAAGCACGGCAAGGACTACGGCGTTACCTTCGGCTCTGCCGAGATCGACCATGCCTTCGTTGTAAACCGCAAGAACGGCGTTGTGAAGCAGCTTGTCAGCGGCGTTGGCGCAAAGCTCAAGAAGAGCGGCGTTGAGGTTGTGAAGGCAAGCGCTGTGATCCGCGAGAGAAACGCAGAGGGCTTCGTTGTTGAGGCAGAGGGCAAGCAGTACGTTGGTAAGCAGCTTCTGATTGCCACCGGCTCGAGCGCGGCGCTTCCTCCCATCGACGGACTTCAGGATTCCCTGAAGGAGGGCTTTGCTCTGACCAACCGCGAGGTTCTTGACCTTCCCGCAATTCCGAAGACCATCGTGGTTGTCGGCGGCGGCGTTATCGGTCTTGAGATGGCTTCCTACTTCAACTCCGTTGGCTCTAAGGTTTACGTAGTTGAGATGATGGACAAGATCGCAGGTGCGGTTGACTCCGATATTTCTAAGCTTCTGCAGAAGGATTATGCTTCCCGCGGCGTTGAGTTCATCCTTGGCGCACGTGTTACCTCTATCAAGAACAAGGCCGTTACCTATGAGAAGGACGGCAAGACCGTTGAGCTTAAGGCTGATTATGCGCTGGTTTCCATCGGCAGACGTCCGAGAACTGCAGGCATCGGCTGCGAGAACATCGGCCTGAAGCTTGAGCGCGGCGCGATCGTTACCACCGAGCAGGGCAAGACCAACGTTCCCGGCGTTTACGCCGCAGGTGACGTTAACGGCAAGTCCATGCTGGCGCACACCGCATACCGCGAGGGTGAGGTTTGCATCAACACCATCCTTGGCAAGAAGGATCGCGTGAACTACAATGCAATTCCCGCCGTTATCTACACCAATCCCGAGGTTGCCACCGTTGGTGAGACCGAGGAGAGCGCAAAGGCGAAGGGCCTGGACGTAAACGTACAGACCGTTACCCTGAAGTACAGCGGCAGATACATCGCGGTGAACGAGCATGGCTACGGCATCCTGAAGGTGATCACCGACAAGAAGCACAAGCACATCGTTGGTCTTCACATGATCGGCTCGTATGCTTCCGAGATCATCTACGGTGCGGCTATGATGGTTGAAACCGAGATGAGAGTTGAGGATATCCAGAAGATGGTATTCCCGCATCCCACCGTTTGCGAAGTGATTCGCGAATCCATGTTTATGTAATTTTTGAGAGGAGATTATAGATATGCCTAAGAGTCAATACGTGGATCCCGGCAAAGCTTTTGAGGCCGGCTACATCCATTTCGAAGACATTCCCGTTTGCCAGTACAACAAAACCCTCAAGGAGGAGCTCAAGATCTACTCCAAGGAGGACATGATCCGTATCTACCGTGATATGGCGATCATCCGCGAGTTCGAGACCATGCTCAACGACGTTAAGACGAAGAGCAACTACAACGGTGTTGAGTACAACAACCCCGGTCCCGCGCACCTTTCCATCGGTCAGGAGGCTTCCGCTGTCGGCGAAGCTTACTGCCTGGACATCAACGACCTTTCCTTCGGTTCTCACCGTAGCCACGGCGAGATCCTTGCAAAGGGTCTTTCTTCCATCGAGAAGCTCGATGAGAAGGAGCTTTACGACATCATGAAGGAATTCCTTGACGGTTCCGTTCTTGCCGTTGTTGAGAAGCATATGAATGCAGGCGGCAACGTGAAGGAGCTGGCTATCAACTTCCTTCTTTACGGCGCACTTGCAGAGATCTTCGCTCGTAAGACCGGTTTCAACCGCGGTCTCGGCGGCTCGATGCACGCTTTCTTCATTCCCTTCGGCCTTATGCCCAACAACGCAATCGTTGGTGCATCCGCTCCCATCGCTCTCGGTGCGGCTCTCTATAAGAGATCGAACCACAAGCCCGGTATCGTTATCTCCAACTGCGGTGACGGTGCAACCGGTCGTGGCCCCGTTCTTGAGGCTCTTAACTTCGCTTCTATGGACCAGATCACCAAGCTTTGGGGTATGGACGGCAAGTTCAGCGATGGCGGTATGCCCATCCTCTTCAACGTATGCAACAACCACTACGGTATGGGCGGCCAGACCCGCGGTGAGACCATGGGCTTTGACATGGTTGCTCGTCTCGGTGCAGGCTTCAACCCCTCCCAGATGCATGCAGAGCGCGTAAACGGTTACGATCCTCTTGCAGTGATCGATGCAGTTTCCCGCAAGAAGCAGCTCCTTCTTGAGGGCAAGGGTCCCGCTCTTCTTGACGTTGTTACCTACCGTGTATCCGGCCACTCTCCCTCCGACTCTTCCACCTACCGTACCGCAGAGGAGATCGAGGCTTGGAAGGCAGCAGATCCCATCGAGGCATACAAGACCAAGCTCGTTCTCGGCAAGGTTGCTACCATTGCAGAGCTTGATAAGATCAAGGAAGACATCGTTAACCGCATGACCGAGATCATGAAGCTTGCGATCAATGATGAGATTTCTCCTCGTATGGATCTCAACAAGGAGCCCGATGCAATCGCTTCCATGATGTTCTCCAACCAGAAGGTTGTAAGCATGGATCCCTCCAGAGAGGCAGACGTT
>JAZQWS010000124.1:0-1680 GCA_045632465.1 Eubacteriales bacterium | reverse complement strand
TTTTCCGTATCGGCTTCGTTTTTACGTGATAAAGCAAATATTTGTTTACAAAACAGCTTTTTTATTTTCTCCAAACCATCTTGTTCACAACGCCGGTGTAAGACTGAATGATCTTCACAACCTTGGTGGAAACGTTTTCCTCCACGTAATTCGGAACGGGGATTCCGATATCGCCGCCATCATTCATATCCACCGCCGTGGTCACCGCCTGGAGCAGGCTGTTTTCATCAATGCCCGCCAGAACGAAGCAGGCCTTGTCCAGCGCCTCGGGACGCTCGGTAGAGGTACGGATGCAAACCGCGGGGAAAGGATGACCAACGCTCGTGAAGAAGCTGCTCTCCTCGGGCAGCGTTCCGCTATCCGAAACCACGGCATAAGCATTCATCTGAAGCTTATTATAATCGTGGAAGCCGAGGGGCTGATTCATGCGCACGCGCGCATCCAGCGCAAAACCCGTTGCCTCCAGTCTCTTTCTCGAGCGGGGATGGCAGGAATAGAGGATCGGCATATCATACTTCTCCGCAAGCTTGTTGATCGCTGTGAAGAGGCTGACAAAGTTCTTCTCCGTGTCGATGTTTTCCTCTCTGTGCGCCGAGAGGAGGATGTATTTTTTCGGCTCAAGACCAAGGCGCTCCAGAATGTCGCTCGCCTCGATCTCGGCAAGATTTTGGTGCAAGACCTCTGCCATGGGCGATCCGGTCACGTAGGTGCGCTCCTTAGGGAGTCCGCACTCATGCAGATAGCGGCGCGCATGCTCGCTGTATGCCAGATTTACGTCGGAAATGATATCCACGATTCTGCGGTTGGTCTCCTCGGGCAAGCACTCGTCCTTGCAACGGTTGCCCGCCTCCATATGGAAGATCGGAATGTGCAATCTCTTTGCAGAGATCGCCGAAAGGCAGGAGTTCGTGTCACCGAGAATGAGAAGCGCATCGGGCTTGATCTGATTCATCAGCTTATAGGAGCAGTTGATGATATTTCCAACGGTGGCACCGAGATCATCCCCAACCGCATCCATATAAACCTCGGGATCGGCGAGCTTCAGATCCTTGAAGAAAACGCCGTTGAGGTTATAGTCATAGTTCTGGCCCGTGTGCGCCAGAATCGTATCAAAATACTTGCGGCACTTATGGATGACGGCCGCAAGGCGGATGATCTCCGGGCGCGTACCAACGATGATCAAAAGCTTGAGCTTACCGTTGTCCTTAAATTTTACGTCGCTGTAATCCAGCTTAATGTTCATTTCCATTCTTCCACCACCTCAAAAAAAGTATCGGGATGCGCGGGATCAAAAGGCTCGTTTGCCCACATTACCGTTACAAGATTTTCCGTTTCGGACAAATTGATAATATTGTGCGTGTAGCCGGGGAGCATATGCACGGCCTCGATCTTTTCTCCCGAAACCTCAAAATTCAGAACCTCATCCGTTCCGATTTTGCGCTGCTGAATGCGCCCGCGACCCGCAACCACGATGAAAAATTCCCACTTCGTATGATGCCAATGTTGGCCCTTCGTGATGCCGGGCTTAGAAATATTCACCGAAATCTGACCGCACTTTTCGGTCTTCAGAAGCTCGGTGAAGCTGCCTCTCTGATCCTCGTTCATCTTTAAAGGGAAGGCCACCTTTTCCTTCGGGAGATAGGAAAGATAGGTGCTGTAAAGCTTTTTGGCAAAGGAGCC
>JAZQWS010000123.1:0-5041 GCA_045632465.1 Eubacteriales bacterium | reverse complement strand
TACTCAACGCCGGGAACGTAACCGATACCAACCTGACCGTCGTAAGTTCCGCCGTAGCAGATCTGGAATGCATCGCCTGCGTACATGAGGATCTCAATTTCGTATACGTTAGCGGAAGCGTTCTCGGTCTTGGTCATAACGAGGTGCTGCATGGAGTTGTCGTGATTCCAGCCACTCTGCTTCATATCACCTGTACCTGTACCGATGAGGTAGTAGGACTTCTCATCCTCTACGAACACGTTGCTGGTGTACTTTGCGAAGATGTCGGTATCTTCGTTAATTGCGGTTTCGAAATCGAAGGGAACGGAGAGAGAAGCCTCTGCGAACCAACCGGTAAAGTCCTTTCCTTCGATAGCGTCGGGAGTCCAAGCAGAAACCTTAGATCCCTTGGTTACTTCCTCTTCCTTAAGAAGCTTAGAACCCTGATACCAGGATACTGTTACCTTGTCTTCTGCGGAAGGATCGCCATTATCAGGCTGATTGAGAGAGCAACCTACGAGTGCGGTAAGCATAAGAGCGAATACCAGCACACATGCAACTGCAAATGACAGTTTTTTCATTGTTTTTCTCCTTTGGAAAAATTTTTATCACTGTGCGCACGTGCATAATAATGTGCGTTGTCAGTGGTTATATTATATAATTTTTCGTTGGAAAAGTCAAGCGAATTTGATAATTTCTACCTAATGCACAATTTTGAAACGGCGTTCTGTGCAATTTGCGCATTTTTTCGAAAAAATTTCGAAAATTTTCGAATTACAAATTCCAGACGTTTTTCGCGTAGTCAAGAATGGAACGGTCGGAGGAGAATTTACCTCCGCTTGCGGTGTTGCGAACGCACTTGGCGAGGAACTCTTCACTACCGTAATCGCGGTTCAACTCGCTCTTAACACGCACGTAATCGCGGAAGTCCTTGAGCACGAGATAGTGGTCGGCACTCCAACCGCCAAAGAGAGATTCCTTGACCGAACGGAACATTCCGCTGCCTTGATCGTCAAAGGTGCCGTCGTCAAGCGTATCAACGATTCTCTTAAGCTCGGGATCGGAGTTGTAGATCTCCCAAGGATTGTAATTCTTCTTGATCTCTTTTACTTCTTCAACAGTCGCGCCAAAGATGTATTCGTTCTCTCTGCCGGCTTCTTCGCAAATTTCAACGTTTGCACCGTCCATGGTTCCAAGAGTGACCGTGCCGTTGAGCATAAACTTCATATTACCCGTTCCGCTCGCCTCCATGCCTGCCATAGAGATCTGCTCGGAGATATCTGCTGCGGGCATGATCTTTTCGGCATAAGAAACGTTATAGTCGGTAACGAAAACAACGCGAAGCTTATCGTTGACCTCGGGATCGTTGTTGACCTTATCGGCAATGGCGTTGATAAACTTGATAACGCCCTTTGCGTTCCAATATGCGGGGGCCGCCTTTGCGCCGAAAATGAATGCGGTGGGCTTAAAGTTTGGCTCCTTGCCTTCTTTGATGCGGAAATAATAATAAAGGATGGAAAAAGCGTTCATCAGCTGACGCTTGTACTCGTGAAGTCGCTTTGCCTGCACGTCAAAAATGAATTCGGGCGGCAGCTCGACGCCTTCTCTCTTGAGAACGTATTCCGAAAGCTGTTGCTTTTTCAAATACTTGATCTCGGCAAAAGCGTGGCGTACCTCGGGATCGTCTGCATACTTTTCAAGCTCCTTGAGGCGTTCAAGGTCCGCTTGCCAGCCATCGCCGATCTTTTCGGTAATGAGAGCGGAAAGCTCGGGGTTACAGAGTGCGAGCCAACGACGGGGCGTTACACCGTTGGTAACGTTGAGGAACTTTTCGGGATACACCTCATACCAATCGCGGAAGGTGCTCTCCTTGAGAATTTCGGTGTGCAACGCGGCAACACCGTTGACCTTATTGCCCGCATAAATGGCTACGTTTGCCATATGTACGGTCTCATCCTTGATCAGGAAGAGCTTACCATTCGGAAATTCCTTTTCGATGCGTGCTTGCATCTTGGTCAAAATTCTTGCAATTTCGGGCAACAGCTTGCGTACGCGCTTCATATCCAAGCGTTCAAGCGCCTCACCCAAAATGGTGTGGTTTGTAAAGTTAAATACGGAACGTGCAAGCAGGAATGCCTTTTCGAACTTCAAGCCCTCTTTCATAACGAGGCGAATGAACTCGGGAATGGCAAACACGGGGTGTGTGTCGTTGAGCTGCAGCGAGATATGCTCATTGATCTTTTCAATAGGAAGTCCCTTTTGCTTGTGCTTGCGAATGAGGTCCTGCACCGATGCCGATGCAAAGAAATATTCTTGGCGCAAACGCAGGATGCGTCCCTTTTCGGTAGAATCGTTGGGATAGAGGGCGTAGCTGATGCTTTCGCAACGTACGTTATCCTTTGCGATCTTATCGATCTGCATACTGTCAAAAGCAGCAAAATCAAAGCTGCCGGGCTGCTCACTTTGCCACAGGCGCAGGGTGTTAATGGTCTTTCCGCCGTAGCCGATGATGGGCATATCGTAAGGAACTGCCTTGGTGGTAAAGTCGGAGAATTTTACGAGTACGCTATCCTCTTCCCTTCTGTAGCTCCAGGGGTCACCGTGTCTTTGCCAATCGTCTGCGTTTTCCTTTTGGAAGCCGTTCTCAAAGCTTTGGCGGAACAAGCCGTAGCGGTAACGAATGCCGTAGCCATCGAGCGGAATGCCAACGGTGGCACCCGATTCGAGATAGCAGGCAGCAAGACGGCCAAGACCGCCATTACCGAGAGCTGCGTCCTCAATATCCTCAAACGATGTAATATCGATGCCACGCTCTGCAAGCAGTGCCTTTACCTCGTCAAGCTTGCCAAGGTTGTAAAGGTTTGCAAAAATTGCACGGCCAACCAAGAATTCTGCCGAAAGATAACCCACTCTTTTTTGAGGAGCTTCTTTGCATTTTTGCCACGTATCGGCAATTTCTGCCATGGTTGCGCTACTAACGGCACGATAAAGTGCGGAGGTGGATGCATGCTCCATATCGACACCGTCGTTGGCTTTGAGCAAGCTTTCAACTGTTTTGATCCATTTGTCCATTGTTTTTCGGTTCCTTTGCTATGATTTATCTTTTCCCTATTTTTGCAATGAGAGAGATCTTTTGAGCCAACGTGCGGCTCATTGCACTTGCGGGGCAACGCCAGCTCCAGTTGCGATCACTGAGTGTGCCGGGGGTGTTCATGCGAGACTCCGCACCCGTTCCAAGCAGATCCTGCAGGGGAAGAATGACGTATTTTGCGCAGCTGACGTAAGCAAGACGCACTGTTGCCGCGCGAGCGCGTTGCATGGTTTCGGGGTCATTTACCTGCTCCGAGCGATATGCAAAGCGTACGCCTGCCTTTTTACACTCGGATACGAGATCGCGATAAAATATCTCGCGTGTATCCTCATCCAAATCCTCAAGAAATTCAATAAAGGTAGCATTATCGTGCGTACCCGTGTAAACCACGCAGTTTTCATCGTAATTGGAGGGCTTGAATTCCTGCTCGGGGTTTCCGTCAAACGCAAACTCCAAAACCTTCATACGAGGGTATCCCGTATTGCGCATCAAGCGATAAACACCGTCATCGAGAATACCAAGGTCCTCAGCAATGATCTTCCAATCCTTTTTGCCCTCAAACAAAGCTTCCTTCGGGCCATCGCGCCAGCATCCCACTCTGGCATTCTTGCTGCCTGCGGGAATGGCGTAAAAACGGTCAAAGCCGCGGAAGTGGTCGATGCGTACGATATCGTACATAGAGAGTGCCTTTTGCAACCTTGCCGTCCACCATGCGTAGCCGTCTTGCCTCATTTTTTCCCAATTATATAAAGGATTGCCCCAAAGCTGACCGTCCTCGCTGAAATAATCCGGAGGAACGCCTGCAACCTCGGTAGGAGTACCGTCGCCGTTGAGCAAAAACAGCTCGGGATGCGCCCAAACCTCAACACTATCCTCGGAGACGTAAAGCGGCATATCGCCCATAATTTCAATTCCACGCGCGTTGGCATAGCTCTTCAGCTCGCCCCATTGACGGAAGAACTCATATTGCGTAAATTGCCAAAACAGCACCTCGTCCTCATTGGCGGCAAGAAAGGCATTGAGCGCCTCCTTATCGCGTAAGCGATACTTCTCTTCCCAAGTGGAAAGAGCACGCCAACCGTGTGCCTCCTTGATTGCCATAAATGCGGCAAAATCAGCAAACACGCCTTCTTCCAAAAAAGCTTGGAATGCAGGCACTTGACGATCGAAGCGCGAAAATGCGAGCTTCAGCAGCGGAATGCGACGATAGAACAATGCCTCATAGTTAACACGCCCGATCTCCTCTCCCGCAGCAGCACAGGAATATTCCTCTGCTTCCTCTTTTGTCAGCAAGCCCTGCGCGATCAAAGCTTCAATATCAATTAAATAAGGGCTGCCTGCAATGGCACAGGATGAGGCGTAGGGCGAATCTCCATATCCGGTGGGAACCAGTGGTAGCACCTGCCAAATCTTTTGGTGAGCTCTGGCAAGGAAGTCTACAAAGTCTTTTGCCTGCGCACCCATTGTTCCCACTCCATAAGGAGAGGGCAATGCCGTTATCGGCAATAAAACTCCTGCATAACGCTTTTTCATTTGCGAATTCCCCTTTGCTAAAATTTGCGTTTCGAAAACTTTCGAATGTATTTTTGTAATATTCTATCACGTTTTTTTTGCCGTGTCAAGTAAATATGTGACGGAAAGGCAGGATTTTTGTCAAGAAATCATTTCTTTAAGTTTTTTAGTTATTTTTTACCCTTTTTCCAAAAAAATCATTGTAAATTTGAAAAACTATGCTATAATGAAAGTAAGCAAACAAAAAATCAATCGAAATCGGTTCTCTCCGCATTTCGAAAATCTTCCAAAAAAAAGGAGGGCAAAATGACCATTAAAGAAATTGCCGCCGAGCTCGGTCTTTCTGCCAGCACGGTTTCAAAGGCACTCAACAATGCCTCCGATATCAGCTCGGAGACACGCAATCGCGTCAATGCCTATGCCCGCTCAATCGGTTTTTCCCTGCACCGCAATCAGGAT
>JAZQWS010000122.1:0-5189 GCA_045632465.1 Eubacteriales bacterium | reverse complement strand
CTCACACCGACGCGAACGGCGATTCGAAGTGTGACACTTGCGGCAAGGAAACGCTTCCCGGCGAGAACTGGTTCCCCTGGGCACCCCTTTAATTCAGAAAAATAGTTTTTCACGAGGCTACCAAACGGTAGCCTCGTTTTTTATTCATTTTCACGCGCATTCGAAACAAATCCGTGCAAATATATTGCGTGCAAGACACGCTTTAAAATGCAAAAAAGAGAGGCTAAAACGCTGATTTTTTAAAGCATTTTTGCTTTTAGAACTTTACTTTTTCCGCGATTCGTGGTATAATGATATAAAATATAATTCATTGCTTAAATACAAAATAAAATACAAAGTAAATAGGAGAATCTTTATGCCCAATCTGATTCCGATCCCCAAAACATACGAAAATCTGGCCGATGGCAATCATTTCGTTCCCTTTCATTTCTATTGTGAAAAGGAAGAATGGAACGAGCATGCAGACGTTTTCTGCGCCGCCTTTGAGAAGGGACACGCGCAGAAGCTGACCAAGGGAGAGAAGGGCGGCATTGAGGTTTATTACGATGCCACCATTGCCGCAAACGCATACAAAATTGTGACGGAGGGCCCGCTCTGCCTTTATGCAAGTGCTGTTGAGGGCTTGATGTATGGCTTTGCAACCGCACTTCAGCTCTGCACGATGGCAGACGTTGCGATCCGCCTGCCGAGCGTTAAGATTGAGGATTATCCCGACAAGGATTACCGTTCTATTATGGTGGATATTGGCCGCGAGTGGCATCCTTTCGACAAGCTTCTTCGCTTTGTGGATCTCTGCTTCCTCTACAAGGTGCGCTATCTGAATCTCCATTTTGCAGATAACAAGCTTTACACGCTTCCCTCCAAGGCATTCCCGAAGCTGAACGTGCCCGGAAAATATTACACCGAGGAAGAGATTGCCACTCTGCGCGAATACGCAAGACTTCGCGGTGTTGTTCTTGTTCCCGAATTTGAATGCCCCGGTCATGCGCCCGTGTTGAACACCTATTATCCCGAGGTCTTTGCCGACCGCGCGGAAGGCGCCGAGCCCGGCCCTGCTTATAATGAAAGCGGGGATCTCATTCCGCCAAAGGCTCTCGTTTGCGCAGGAAGCGATCGCGCTGTAGAGGGCGTTAAAACCCTGCTCCGCGAGACTTGCGAGCTTTTCCCCGAAGCGCCTTACTTACATATCGGTGGCGATGAGGCTTCGATTTATCTCTGGAATCAATGCGCTGATTGCCGCGAATATATGAAGAAAAACGGTATCGACGACGTTCTCGGTCTCTATAGCGATTACGTAGGACGCATCGCATCTTATGTGCTTTCGCTTGGAAAAACCCCCATCGTTTGGGAAGGATTCCCCGAAAAGGGACACGAAAAGATCCCGCGCGAGACCATCGTTATTTCCTGGGAAAACCACTACCAAACCACGGAGCAGCTCCTTGCCGAGGGCTTTACGCTGATCAATGCTTCCTGGCAACCGCTCTATATCATTCCAAGCCTTATCATGCCTGCAGGCGAGGTTTACTGGAATCCAAAGGATATTTACAATTGGAACGTTTATAACTGGCAACATTGGTGGCCGAACTCCAAGGCAACGCTGAACCCCGTGAATATCCAGCCCACAGAGCAGGTAATCGGCGCAATGCTTTGCGCATGGGAAATGACCTACGAGCAGGAAATCAGCACCATTATGGCGCATCTTCCTGTTTTGGCAGACCGCTGCTGGAGCGTAAAACGCACCAGAACCTTTGAGGAATATGCCGAGGTATTCCGCCCGATCCATAATCTCACCGCACGTATTATTCAGGACGTTTAATATAAAATAAAAAGACATCCCACGGCAGGATTTTCTGCCGCGGGATGTCTTTTTATAATTTTCGCAATTGCGAATTTTCGCTATTACTTCTTGAGTGCGATTGCCTTCTTTGCCTTCTCAGCGATGTTCTTCGCGGTGAGGCCATAGATCTCAAGCAGCTCGGGAACCTTACCGCTGCGACCGTATGCATCCTCAACACCAACGCGCATTACGGGGCAAGGATAGGTCTCGGAAAGAGCCTCGCAAACTGCGCCGCCAAGTGCGCCGATTACGCTGTGCTCCTCTGCGGTTACGATCGCGCCGGTCTTCTTTGCGGAAGCAACGATCATCTCGGTGTCAAGAGGCTTAATAGTGTGGATGTTGATAACCTCAGCATCGATGCCCTCAGCCTTCAGAAGCTCTGCAGCCTCAAGTGCTACGTGCACCATGTAACCGGTTGCTACGAGGGTAACGTCCTTACCTTCCTTATACATAACGCCCTTGCCGATCTCGAACTTATAGTTCGGAAGCTCTGCGGAGAAATCCGGAACAGCGAAGCGGCCGTAACGCAGGTAAACAGGGCCATTATGAAGAAGAGCGGCCTCGGTTGCGGCATAAGCCTCGGTTGCATCTGCGGGGCAGATAACAGTCATGCCGGGGATCGTACGCATCAGGGCGAGGTCCTCGTTTGCCTGGTGGGTTGCGCCGTCCTCACCAACGGTGATACCTGCATGGGTTGCACCGATCTTTACGTTGAGGTGAGGATAACCAATGCTATTGCGCACCTGCTCGTATGCACGGCCTGCGGCAAAGATTGCAAAGGTGGAAACGAAAGGAATCTTACCCGTGGTTGCAATACCTGCGGCAACGCTCATCATGTTGCCCTCTGCAATACCACAGTCAAAGAATCTTTCGGGGAACTTTTTCTTAAAAACGCCGGTCTTCGTGGCGGCGGCCAGGTCGGCATCCATAACCACGAAATCATACTTCTCGCCGAGGGTAGCCAAAGCGGCACCGTAGGCTTCTCTGGTTGCTTTCTTTTCTGCCATTTTTTCTTCCCTCTCTTACTTCAGATCTTCATCAATTTTGTTGAGGTCAGCAACTGCAATATTGTACTGATCCTCCTTAGGAGCCTGGCCGTGCCACTCGCACTTGTTCTCCATGTAAGAAACGCCCTTACCCTTGATGGAGGTTGCGATGATAGCGGTAGGCTTACCCTTCACGGTCTTTGCCTCAGCAAAAGCGGCCTCGATAGCATCAAAATCATGTGCATCGATGGAAATTACATGCCAGCCGAAAGCGCGGAACTTCTCGTCATGAGGCGTGGGATTCATAACCTCAGCGATAGGACCGTCGATCTGCAGACCGTTCCAGTCAAGAACGATGCAGAGGTTGTCAAGCTTATAATGAGCGGCAAACATTGCTGCCTCCCATACCTGCCCCTCTTCGCTCTCACCGTCACCAACGATCGCGTAGGTACGATAGGATGCGCCGGAAATCTTAGCGGAAAGCGCCATACCGCAAGCCGCAGAGATACCAAGGCCGAGCGAACCGGTGGTCATATCCACACCGGGAGTTCCCTTCATGTCAGGGTGGCCCTGCAGATACGAAGTGGTTTTACGAAGAGTTACAAGATCCTCTACAGGGAAAAAGCCGCGGTGCGCAAGAACGGAATACAGAGCGGGAGCGGTGTGTCCCTTAGAAAGGACAAAGCGATCGCGATCTGCCATCTTGGGATTCTTGGGATCCACGTTCATTTCTTCAAAATAAAGATAAGTCAACAAATCAGCGATGGAAAGCGATCCGCCGGGATGGCCACAACCTGCGTTGTACACTCCATCAATGATGCCATGACGAACAGTGTTTGCCATTCGCTTCAATTCAAGTTTACGAAGTTCTTCCATGAATATTCTCCTTTTTTTGTTTGCATAAATATTATCTTTGCCGCATTGCTTTCGCTCTGCACTTTGCAAAGAGAAAAGAGGCACAAGCTTCTTGCGCCTCTTTTTATTACCTTATGGATTAATATCTCTTGCGAGTCTTAACCTGGATGATAAAGCCGATGAGGGTGAGAACGCCAACCATTGCAAGACCAACGATCATGCCATCGAAGGGGATCATGTCGATAACGCCAAGCTTAACGTCAAGAACCTTGGTTACGCAGTATGCACCAAGAGCGGAAAGGCCGAGCATTTCAACCCACTTGCGGAGCAGAAGAGCGAGGATAACAACTACGCCTGCAGCTGCACCTGCAACAACAAGGTTGCCTGCAAAACCTGCAAGAGGAGCGATCGCACCACTGAATACGATAAAGTAAGGAATGTAAGCAAAAGCTGCGATGTAAGCTACGATGTAGATAACCTTACGAAGCAGGATTGCGATGAGACCAACTACGATACCGATGATCCAGCCATACTCTGCGAGAGCGGGAACCAGGTCGCCGAGAACGGGAACGAGGTAAACGTACGCTGCTGCATAGCCGATAGCGAATGCACCGAGGAACTTCTGAAGGCCAAGAAGGCGCTTACCAAAGAGAAGCTCAACTGCTGCAAGAGCAAGAAGGATGTAAGCAACAAAGGGTGCAATTACGGAAGCCATGCCCCAAACAGTATCCCAAAGTGCCTCTACCTTACCGGTGAAACTGCCATTATAGAGATTTTTGAAGAACTGACCAATGGCACTAAAGTCAAATTCTGCCGCGAGAACCTTATTCAAGAATTCCATTTCATCCTCTTTCCCGGCACGCTTTTTGCGTCCGTGTGTGTTTGTATATATTTTATCACATATCTTTTATAAAGTCAAGGGTTTTTTTCACATTTTTTCAAAAAAACGCATATTTTTTTCATATTATTATAATTCACTCTTGTGCAAAGCGCAAAAAAGAAAAAATGCCGCATTTTTTCGGCGAGGAAGCCGCCGCAAAGCAAGAAAACGCCGCAAGCTTAAAGCCGAAGCGGCAGCAGAATACATGACAAAAGAGAGGCTTTACTACTTTGTTTTTTAAGTCGTTTTTTAGAAAAGCGAATGATATTAAAAGAGCGCCGTTTTTTCAAAAACAGCGCTCTTTTGTAAACACATATTTGCAAAATCAATCTTTTGCGTTCTTGAGGAAGGCAATCGTTTTGGGAGATTTCGGATTTTCGAGAACCTCCTGCGGCGTTCCGAATTCCTCGATCACACCGTCTGCCATAAAGATTACCTTGTCGGAAACGCCCTTGGCGAAGCCGATCTCGTGCGTTACGATCACCATCGTGCGATCCGAGTTCTTGAGCTCGCGGATCACCTTCAGCACCTCGCCCGTCAATTCGGGGTCCAATGCGGAGGTGGGCTCATCGAAGCAAAGGATCTTCGGCGAGAGCATCAAGGCTCTTGCAATCGCAACGCGCTGCTGCTG
>JAZQWS010000121.1:0-10433 GCA_045632465.1 Eubacteriales bacterium | reverse complement strand
CGAAATGCGAGATCTTTTCCAAAAGTCCGTTTCCGTTTCGGAATTTTGCAAAGTAGTCAAGGATACCCTCTAAGGTGGGAAGCATTTCGCAAAGGAGCGAAAGATCTCCCGTGCGGTCGTAATATTCCTGCACGAAAAGCGGGATCAGGAGCGAATAGTCGGCCAAGAAATTGATATTGTAGGTGGGGAGATGCGCGGGAATCACGGGGCAATGCTTGCCGTTTTCCTTGCAATCGAGAAGGAATTTCTTGTAGATCCGCAGATCTCCCGTTAACAGAAGATGCGAGAGCCCCGTGATCAGCGCATCGCCAACGAAGCCGCCCTTTTCTCTCGTGGGGCAATCGTAGTAGGTATCCTGCGTTCCGATCCGAACGCCGCGCTTGCAGATCTCAAAGATTTCGTTCATGCTCTCATCCGAGCAACGGAAGATCGCGCTCTCCTCGGGGAAGGGGTAATGCCGCTCCAGGGTGTGAACGGCGGAAATATCGAAGTCCTTCGGCGGATGCAGGATCTCGGCGTAGCGGTAGCCCTTATAGTCGAAGTATTCAACGAGCTCCTCCTTGCCTGAAAGGGTGATGCGGTCGCTATAGGTGCAGTTGGCGCGGATGTCAAAGCGTGCGCGCCCCGTCTCGTCAAGCTCCTCGGCGTAGCGAAGCTCGATCACCTCTCCCGGCGCACCCGCGATGGGGAAGCAAAGCGTGCCAACCGTTTCCGCGCCGAAGTCGAAAAGATAGCCGTTTTCGATCTCGGTGATCCTTTCGGGCGCGATGCGCCGATAGGAAACGGGCGGCGTGATCTGCGGCTGAAGGGAATAGCCCTGCGCCGCCGCGTCGATACAAACGGCGCTTTCCCAAGCCGCATCGTCAAAGCCGAGCTCGCGCCAGCCGGCGGGCATTTTGCGAAGGTCGATATCCTCGGAAAACTGCGTTTGATAGCCGTAAAGATGCTTCGGCGTGAAGGCCTCGCACTCGGCGTATTTCCAGAGTCCGTCGCTTTCGATGCATTCCTCGCGGCCGTCCTCGTATTCGATGCAAAGAGAGCAAAGCAGGCCGCACCGATTGTCCGCGCTCATCATATAGATATTGAAAAGCCCCTGATAATAAAGATGCACGGCAAGAAGATTTTCGCCCTCGGAAAGAAGCGATGAAACGTCGTAGCAGTTATAGTTATAGGCATAGGGGAAGGATTGCGCAGGGCCCTCGCCGACGTATCGGCCGCCGAGATAGACCTTGTAAAGATCGTCTCCCGTGATGAAAAGGCGCGCGCGCTTTACAGCGCCGTGCACGCGGAAGCCGCGGCGAAAAAGTGTGTGGATATTCTGCGTTTCGGTGTTAAACTCGGGCTTTCTGTCATAGCCGCGCGGCGTGAAGGACTCCAATGCGGCAAAGCGACGCGAGGTGATCATCGGCGAAGAGAAGATACATTTTTCTCCGACGAGCGCGCGCTCCGCATAATCTTCAAATGGATGCTTTATCATAATTTCACCTGTTAAAATTGCGCGTTTTGCAAACAATTCGTTACAAAACGCGCAGGAATGTTATTGATTGCCCCAAAGGGTGCTTGCGGTTGCCAGCATATCGTAGTCGTACATCTTGTAGGAAACATCTCTGGTGTGAACGGGAATAAGCTCCTCCTCAAGCTCCTCGATTCTGTCGATCCTGCCCGCACAGTAGTCAAGCAGGCGGCGACGGCAGGAATCCACGCGCGTGATCACGCCGCCAACGCGAAGCTCCTGGGCATCAAAGCCGTAGGTCTTGTTTTCCGCGTACCACTGCTTGCGGAAGGCAAGCAGGAACGCCTCAAGCTGCTTGTGAAGCAGAGCGTAATCCTCCTTGGCAAGGCGCAGAAGCTCGGCCTTGTTGCCTGCCTTGTAGGCCTCGCGGGTTTTGCATCCAAGCTCGTATTTCGTGGCGAAAACGGCGGCCATCTTCGCATAGCAATCGAAGAGATAGTTCCATTTTCTCGTCTTTTTCGCGTGTGCAAAAAGCTTTTCGGAAAGGTCGGCAAAAACCTTCTCGTGTCCTCTCTTCACGCAGGTGTCGCAAACGCCGGAGAAGAGGTCGGTGAAAAGCACCTTTCTGGAGGCGCGCTCGGTTCCGTGATGGTTGAAATGAATGTGGTCCAAATCATCCAGCAGCATGAAGGCATCGTAATCGTAGCCGAAGATGCGCTTAAATTTCGCTTTGATCTTTTCCTCGTCCGTATTGCCGCGCAGATACTCCGCAAGGTAGAAGAGGGAGGGGATCGTTGCATAGCGGGAGCATTCGCATCCGTTGTCGCCCCAGATGGTCATAACCACGTGCTTGGTTTTCATCTCGCGGCAGGCCTCAAGCGCAGGCACCATGGTTTCGATCGTGTAATGATTGGAGGGAGCCAGCGCGCGCCAGCACCAGATGCCGCCCGCAAACCAGATCTCGTTATTGAACTGTGCGTGCGTTTTGAGATTGTTGAGATAGCGCTCCTTATTGGTGGAATAGTAATCCCAGTAAACAAGCTCAACTCCCTCGGGAACGGCCTCGATCGCATCCTTGGGAACGGTTTTCACGCCCTCGTCACCGAGCACGGTGTATTTTCCGCCGGACCAGGGGCGAATGAACATATCCGACCAGATGATTGCGCGGCAACCGTATTTTTCAACGATGGCATTCACCTTTTCGAGATGGCGCTTCATCATAGCGATGCCGTCCTCATAGCCGTATTTCGTGAGGTGATTGCCGCGGCCGAGCTCCCAGGCCTCGTCCATACCGATATGGATGCGGCGCGTCTTGAAGCACTCCGAAACGGTTTTGATCATATTTTCAACGAGCTCATAGGTTCTGGGATCGTCCACCATCAGGGTGTCGTTCATCTCAAAGGGGGCTTTTCCCCATCTCGAGAAGGAGCGCAGGTGCGCCAGCGTTTGAATGCAGGGGATGATCTCGATACCGAGAGAATTTGCGAAGGCATCCAGCTCCTTCATTTCCGCGATGCTGTAGCGGCCGCGCAGATAGCCGAAGTAAGGCTCCTCGGGGATCTCATAGCAATCCTCGTTGTACCAATAAACGCAGTTGTACCCCATTTTTTTGAGATAAACGAGATATTCCTTGAAGGCGGGAAGGCTCATCACTGCATTGCGCGAGAGATCGAGCATAACGCCAAAGGTTTCGGGTTTGTAGTTTTTCATGTGTGTTTCCTCGTTTTTATAGTATTGTCCTTTTATTTTATCATAAAAAAAGAAAAAAGTATATAGCTTTTCGGCCTGAAAACTGAGATTTTGTTTCACTTTTTTGCGATTTTTGCAAAACGGCCGAAAAAAATGAAAGCGGCCGCCAAAAAGGGCGGCCACTTTCACAGTAAATTCAAAATCAGAATGCAAGGAAACCAAGGAAATACGCTGCGCCAACAGCCGCACCTGCAAGGATGAGCAGGATGAGGAGCGTCAGGAATACGCGGCGAGCCTTGCGGCCTCTCGCATATCTGTGCGCGCTCTTGAGGTAACGGGAGATGGGGTCCTTCTTCTTCTTAACGGAAGTGCCGAACTTCTTCACCCACTGGATGTCGTTCTTCTCAAGCTCCTTAATGCTACGGTAAGCATTGGGCTCGTTTTCGAAGCGTGCGGAAAGATTCTGATATGCGGCAAGCTTGCCGAGAACCTCGTCACGATTCGGAGCGAAGCGAGCAGATTCCAGGCGCTTAACGTATTCGTCAACGCCGCCGGCGGTTACGCCGAATTTCTCCTGGCACTGTCCTTCCATCTGAGAGTACGCTTTGGTAAAATTATTATTGAGTTTCTTTTTTCCCATTTTGTCCACCGCCTATAGTTTTTTGTATACATTATATACTATGTAAAAACGAATTGCAAGGGCTATTTTAAAAAAAAACGAAAAAAATTAATAAAAAATTATTTTTTGGCATTTTTTCATCCAAAATTTTGGTTAAAATGCACAAATCGGTATTTTGTTCATAAAACAAAAAAGAGAAAAAGGGGGCGCGAAAACTTTGCCGCGCCCTCACGCGTGAAAGACGGAGAGGGCGCACGCGCTTTCTTTTGTAAATATTACTGAAAATTATTGTTAAATATTCTTTTCTAAATAGGGTTGCTTTTTATAAGGGGAAGTGCTATAATGGTTGCATCTTAAATATTTAAGGATAGGAGATATCAAGATGTCTAAGAAATTAATCATCTGTCTTATCGTGGTTGCCGCGCTGTTGATCGGCGGCGGCGTTACGGCATGGATCCTGCTTTCCGGCGGCGAAGAGCCCGAGGGATGCACGCATGCTGTGACCACGGTAACGGGTGCGAAGACCGCGACCTGCTCTGCGGCGGGTTACACCGGCGACGAGGTCTGCACGGCCTGCACCCAGATCGTGAAGCAAGGCACGGAAATTGCCAAGCTTGCTCACACCTACGATGCGGGAAGGGTAACGAAGAACCCCACCTGTATTGAAACCGGTGTAACGACCTTTACCTGCACGGGATGCGGCGCCGTTCAAACCGAGCCGATCGCAACCGTTGCGCACAACGACGTGTATCACGATGCGCAGGACGGAAATCATTTCACGACCTGCGTGGATTGCTGCACGAGCGGCAAGAGCGCACATAATCCCACCGATGCGGGCGTTGCCGTGGCGGCAAGCTGCACCGAGGCGGCTTACGTGAAGTACGTTTGCGCGGATTGCCAGGGCGTTTATAAGGTTTACAGCGAGACCGATCTCGCTCTGGACCACGATCTCGGCGATTGGGTAATCACCGAGGCTACCTGCGTTGACGATGGCGCAAAGGTGCAGAAGTGCGAAAGAGAAGGCTGCGATTTTGAAAACAAGATCGTGATTCCCGCGCTTGTAACGGTTCATAACATGGAATTCGTTTTCGTTGATACCCCTGCAACCTGTATTGACGCCGGCGAGTCTTACTACGAGTGCGTTGACTGCGGCCAGGGCGAATATCGCTTCGTTGCGGCTACCGGCATTCATGACTATCAGCCTCTGGCAGATACCGGCGACGGATGGGTTCGCAAGGAATGCTTGCATTGCGAGGATATTATCGCAACCTACGATGCTTCCACTCTGAAGGAAGCAAGCCTGAACGCGGCGGATATCAACACGGATAACTCTCTCGGAATGAATATGCAGGATGCTGCGATTCAGTTCCCGAAGGACGTTGTTTCCCAGATCGCGGGCGGAACGGATCTTTCCATCTCCGCAGGAACGCTGGATGATACCGCAAAGGAAGAGGCAATTGCCTCCGTTGAGGACGAGGCCTTGAAGGAAGCGCTGCAGAATGCGCCCATCTTCGACTTCACCGTTAAGGTGGATAACGAGCCTTTCGCCGCAAACTTCAACAGCAAGGTTGCCGTAACGGTTAGCTACGACAACGGCGACGAAGATGCAGACGGTATCGTGATCTACTACGTTGGCGCAAGCGGCGAGGTTCAGGCGATCACCGACGTGGTTTACGATGCGGAAAAGAAGGAAGTAACCTTCTTCGTTGAGCACTTCTCCTACTATGCGGTTGCATATCAGGAAACGCAGGCAATGCGCTGCAAGAGAGGCCTTCATAACTATGAATACAACGGCATCTCCGCTGAGGCAACCTGCTACTCCTTCGGATACAAGATGTACGAGTGCACCAGCTGTCACCGTACCACGGTGGACGACATTGTTGCCCGTCCTCCTCATAACTTCGGCGAGATCATTCCTGCCGCTCCCACCTGCGATCAGGGCGATTGGAGCACGCAGATCTGCCAGAATGAAGGATGCGGCTCTGTAAACTACATCAAGTTTGAGGGCGCAACCGGCCATGCAATGGATAAGCCCGCCACCTGCACCACTCCCTCCAGATGCACGAAGTGCAACGACATTCTCGTTCGCGCACTCGGCCATAGCTTCACGGAGTGGGAGACCGTGGTTGAGGCAACCGAGATCAATAACGGTATTAAGCGCCGCTACTGTCTCATCTGCGGCGAGGTTGAGGAAACCAAGATCGCCGCAACCGGAACGATTGAGGCCATTGAGTTTAACGACTACATGGAGCTTCTCGATCTGATTCTCGGCGAAGCTCTCGGCGTGGATAGCGGCGAGATCTCGTTCGCCTTCGAAAATCCCCAGGATCGCGTGGATCTGACCGCCAAGATCATGAAGCTTGAGCGCGGATATCGCATGGTCATCACGGGCAAGAGCGAGGATCTGAGATACGAGGAAGTCAATATCTACGAGGCTTACTACGATAACGGTGTTTTCGTGTTCATGAATAAGGACGAGGATGGCGACGGATATGCCTCTGCCTCCGAGCTTGAAAATCTGATTCCCGCTCCCATTGAAGTAATGAAGGATATGCTTGAGCAGCTGCACGGCCTGCTGGACGATTACGTTCGCGGCTACCTTGCAGAGGCGCGCGCATTCCTGGATGAATATTCCGAGCTTCTCGGCGATGATATCAACGCGGCTCTCGCGGCGGCTGAGATTCCTTACACCGTGGATCAGCTCGGCGAGGTTCTCGATGCGATCGAAACCGTTTATGCTTACCTTTCTCTGAAGCTTGGCTACTCGACCTCTCAGGAGATCATCGAGGGCGTTGCGCTTCCCACCAAGGAGGATTTCAGAACCGTTCTCGGCGCGATCCTCGCGGTGAAGCAGGAGGCCGGCGTTACCACGTATTATGTTGGTAAGAGCGCCGTTATGGATGCGATCGAGGAGACCTCTTCCGTTCTTGAGGATTCTCTCGATCAAACGATTGCAGATCTTTTCTGGGATGCCTTCGGCGCGGCGATCGCAGAGGCAGATCCCACCATCACGGACTTTGACGCACTCGTTGCGTTTATCAAGAGAGAGCTTCCCGGCACGCTGACCGTGATGGACGCGCTGGATAAGTACGTGGCTCTTTCCGAAGAAAACGATTGGATGCCCGATCTCGATTCTCTCTATGCGATCATCGACGAAAAGATTGCCGAGATCAGCGGCGAGGAGATCAGCTCCAAGGATATCGTGGATGAATATGCAGAGCTTTCGCTGAACGCTCTTCTTGAGGCTTACGGCGTTTCGATGACGGCCGAGGAATTCTACGATTATATCGCAGCGGATCTGAAGGAATACACGCTTGCGGATCTCTACGTTGGCGAAATCACCGTTGGAGAGCTTTACGAGAGAATTGATTACGCTCTGGGTCTTCTCGTTGATCCCGAGTGCGACTTCTCCCTCTCTTTTGATAAGAACGGAAACATCGTGGCTCTTTCCGCAAACGTGAATATCGCGCTTCAGATGGGCGAGGAAGTTATGACCGGCCTTGAATTCAGACTTTCGATCGTTCGCGATGCGAGCACGAAGGTTGAAATTCCCGCAGCGATCGCTCCCGCGATGAAGGACGTTACCGCCGTTTACGATAAGGATGGCAATCTCGTGATCTCCGGTCTTCCCGAGGATACAACGGTTGATATCAGCGGAAGCGCGGAGATGTCCTTCTCCACTGTGCTTGAAAAGGATACGGCGCTTTCCGAGGCGTATGGCAAAGACGTTTACGTTCTGAAGCGTCCGTACTGGACCAATTCCTCCATGCTCGGCTCTTACTACCTGATCGACGGCAAGTATTATACCGACAGCGGAAGCAATCACATCTGGTATTACGACGCTATGGAGTCTCTTGCGATCGATTCCTTCCTTGAGAACGCATCGGATTACTTCAGAGTGGATGGCGAAAACGCGCTTGGCTACATTGAGGGACGCGACGGCGTTATGCTCTATCCCTTGGTATACACGGGCGATCAGTTCGAGTACTTTTATGGAAGCAAGGGAATTGCGGCCGCCTTCATGGATGGTGACACCTGGATGGTTGCAACCCAGTACGGCTACGTTGAGAATTCCGACGGATACTACGTACACGGTATTGAAACAATGGATGCATTCTTCGAAAACCTGAAGGTTGAATCCTCGAAGGCATATTCCACGAATTATTACGTTGAGGTGGAAGGTCAGTATCTTAAGGCTATGACCATCAACCTTTCTTACGGCGTTTCCGGCCGCACCGTTCAGGTATACGGCTATGAAAAGGATGGCGAGCTTTACGTTTACCTTGACGGTTATGGCGACTACGGTCGCTCCACCGTTCGCATGGATCAGTACGTGACCACGCTTCCCGCGCATGACTATCAAAGCGAGTGGGAAACGGAGATCGTTCTGGTTGACGAGGTTACCGGTGACATTACTGTCGCAAAGGTTGACAGAGTTTATATTTACAACTACGTTCCCTCTTACTACGTTGAGGTTGCAGACGGCGTTTACACCGCCTTTGATTCGGATTATCTGCTTTCGACCTACGATAAGAGCGCGGCGATCGACACGATGGAGCTTCCCGACGGCAACACGCTCTATATCGTTGGCGAAACGATGGATAACCACTACGGCTACACGTACGGCTACAAGACGGTTTACGGCTACACCGAAACGGTTTCCGGCTTCTTCGTGCAGACGGCGGTTATCGTTGATGAGGCAAACGATTCGATCATCGATCTTATGTACCGCGATGCGAGATCGCAGAGATACTTCAACTTCTCGGATCTTTACGATATCGAGGATTATCTGACCGTTTCGAACGGCGTTTACACCATCTCCGCAGAGCTGATCAACATTCTGAAGAATGCTTGCGGAGAAAATGACGGCTACTATTTCATCCTCTCTGCCAATGAAGAAATCGATGGCGTGGAGTTCATGTTCCGTTACTGCGTTGGCGCGTACGTGAATTTCCTCAGCATCGAGGATGCTATGGGCTCTGCTTCCGCGGAACCCGCGCTGAACTGGGAAGAGCTCTTCGGATACGGTGGCAGCTCCTCTATGGATTATACCGTTGTTTACGATGCAGATACCGACAGCATCACCCTGATCTTCGGAAACGGCTTTGAGATCAAGGAGCTGAGATATGACGTGAACCTTCCGATCGATGATCTTCTTGAGAAGAACACGGTTCTCAGCAATCAGACCGGCCTTGATATCTACACCTACTACGGAAGCCGTAAGGAATATCACAACAAGAGCTTTTTGAATATCAACGGCAAGTATTACGATTATACCACCGAATATAAGAGCGATTATGAAGCAAGCGCCAAGGAGATCACCACCATCACCGCAGAGGGATGGCAGATCATGGATATGGCGTATCGCTTTGATATGATCGCGGGCGGCGATCTTCCCGCAGCGCTTTCCGTTTATGAAACGGACGTTCGCCTTCCTTGGCTGGGCTGGTTTATCAGCAATCCGACTCTGACGCTCTATACCTTCTATCTTGATGGCGAGCTTCAGGTTGCCGTTGAGGCAGAGCAGACCGGCGAATCGCTTCTCACCTTCGAGTCCTATATGCCTCTGGATGAATACATGGCAGGGCTGACGTTCGTTGTAAATTACGCCAATGCGTATAAGTATTCTACCGCTGTTTATCACGGAACGGTAACCGACGTTTACCGCGTATACCTTCGCGTTTACGAGCCCGGCGCTGACGTAACCGATGAAGAGGCATACAAGACCGAGGTTGAGATGCTGTATCTGATCAGCGGCGGAAAGAAGATGATGATCACCGATGCGGTTTACAATTATAAGTACAACGTGATCCGCGGCGATGAGGCTGATCTTTCCGATCTTCCCGATAACGCTACCTGGTACTTCTATTCCAACGAGGCTTACAACGGTACGTTTAACTTCGTTTCCTACTCCTGGTATGAGTCCGAGGCTTACGAGCGTAACTTTATCTCGCTCGCAGGAAGATACTATCGTTATGATTGCGAAAAAGGATACTGGTGCAGCACCTGCTTCCAGAACCAGAAGATCGATGAATGGTCTTTCCAAAATATGGCTCTTGACAAGGTATGGTACTACGTGGTAGAGGATGACGACGGAAATCTGACCTTCTACACTGAGTTTATCCCCTCGGATGCGGGCTTTGCTCCTGCGGGCGACGTGGTTGATCCCGATACCATTGACGGATGGTGCTATGGCGAAACCCTCCTTGGCTATACCGCAGACGGCGATCCCCTCTACGAGTATGCTTACTATATCAACGAGGATTCGGAGAGCTTCACCTACACCGCCGAGACGCAGGATGACGGAACGATCTTCTATCACCGCAACGGCGCAGGATATCTCAGAGTGGAAAGCGACGACGGTCCTTACTACGTGCGCGCACGCAAGGTAACCAACCAGGATGGAAGCACCCAGATCTATTGCTTCCTCGGCACTGCAATGCTCAGCTCCACTGACGTGGAGGAGGACGCAAGCGGCGTTATGAACCAATTTGTCACCGTGGATGGCAACGAGGTTACCATCTCCCGCGATTTCCTTGAGATCGCGGCATACGGCGATTACGACAGAGACGTTCTTTGGCTCAGAGTTTACTATGGCGAAAAGGATGGTTATTACACCACTGTTTACTTCGATTACTACAGACTTGCGGCCCTCTTCCAGATGGGCTAAAG
>JAZQWS010000120.1:0-9508 GCA_045632465.1 Eubacteriales bacterium | reverse complement strand
AAGGCCTGAATGGCGGCAAAGCCCGCATCGGCCATAGAGCCCCAGCGCATCGTTTCCGAGCGGGTGCTTTCCAGCCAGTTGGAGATCGAGAAGCCGCGGATGCCGGCCGCAACGCGCTCCTTCCAACGCAGCGTACTGAGGGCGGCATAGTTGCCGTACACAGCGTAGCGCCCATCGGCAAGGAAGGGATCGCGGATCTCCTCGTTACCGGAATAATACCAGTTCCAAAGCTTGATGGCGGGGTTGACGAGAGAAAAGCTCTTCGTTCGATCCTTCATCGTGCAGTCCAAAGCCTCTGCAGGCCAGGGCTTAGACATATCGGGCGTCCACTCATGGTAATAGAGCGGAAGCATCTTGCCACAGACCTCCATCTTCTTGTTTTCAAGCTTCAAGGTATACGCCGGCTTATGGTATGCGCCATGAACTTCCCCGCTCACGCGATCACGAATACCGAGCAAAGAATCTGCCCAAATGGCGCCCTGCACGCCCTTAGAAGCGAGATAATCATAACAACGGTTTACATTATAGGCAAAAAGCTCGCCCGGATCGCGATCCTTGCACTTATCACAAACGCAATAAACCCACCACTCATCGTGCGCCATATGCACCATTTTTGCATCAAAAACCTCGATGGCCTCGTCATAGAGATCAAAGACGATTTCATAGAGCTTTTCATTCAGAGGGCAGGCGCAGGTGGGGGCTTCCTCCTTCACATCCTCGGCAAGCTCGGGATAGCATCCGAGGATATGCTCGCTATGCGAAAGAGAGGGGATCTCGGGGATCATTTCAAGGCCGAGAGAATGACCGTAATCCACAAGCTCTCTTACCTCCTTCTGCGAAAGCACCTCGCCGTTTGCATTGAAGGTATGCGTTGAATTTCGCATTCTCGGATTGAGCATAGAGGCAAGATAGCGCTTATCATGCTGAGAATTCATAGACTCCGAATAGCGAAGCCAATATTCATTCAGCTCGGGATGGCGCTTCAGCTCCATGGCCGCGCCGATCTCAAGGATCACGGCATTATATCCCATGGCAACGAGAAGCTCCATGAAGTCCTTGAAAAAGGGGAACTCCTCTCTGGAGGGAAGATAGAAGCGCACACTTCGATGCTCCACGCAGGGGCGACTATATACGATGCCCTCACAGAGCCCTTCCCTGCTATGCGCGAGCAGGCTATAGGCGGCAGAGACCTTGGAGGCGAGGCAATCGGCATATATCGCGATCTCGCGCTCGGAAACCGAAAGAACAAAGCCCTCGCTTGTATCTTTTTTATACACGTCTCCAAAGGCGGATTTTACGATCTGCTCCGACGCATCGGAAAGCGGACGAAAAACGATCGGCGCGCCGCCCTCACTGACGGGGAGGCGAGAGAGCGCCTTTTCTGCCATTTCGGGCGCATTTTCTATTTTTCCTCCAAAGGAAACGGCTTTTTTTCCAAACTGCACGTAGCTATCGGTTAGAAACTTTTTCATAGAGATCTCTCCTCGTTTTTATTGGTTTTATTATGACAGATTTCCAACTCTTTGTCAATAGAAAAACGGAGATCTCTGTTTTATTTATGCAACGTTCTGCTTTTGCTTTAATTTTTCGTTGAGGCTTTTGGTGTTTTTATGGACAACCGCATAGATCACCGCCCAGATGGCGAAGAATCCGAAAATGAAAATACCCGAGAAAACGAGAATGGGAACAACGCCGAGATCCAGCCAATCGTTCAGAAGATAGGTGCAAAGATAGCTGCCGTAAAGCACCACACCGTGGATCAGAATCGCGGCCATCAGAGGCAGGCGCTCGATCTGATAAATGCTGTTCATGCCGCCCGCAATAAAGGCAAGCGCGCTGATGGAGAAAATTCCGATCACCACCGCATCCACCGAGAGGCTTTCAAGCCCCGCATGGCGGCGGAGGATAAGATAGAGGATCGCAAGAACGATCGGGCCGATGCCGAGGGCCACGAAGCCGCGGCGCAAAAATTCAAAAATATGTTTTTTCATAATTATTCATACCTCCTTCTGATTTCCGAAAAGCACCGCCTCGAAACGTACTCCCGATAACCGCATTGAAATACGGCATCCACGCCGCCGCTGAATACGGCATCAAAGCGAAGAATGCGATGCTCGTTTGCAAGAGCGGATTTATTGATACGGATAAAATACGAGGGCAAGGTGCTCTCAAGATCGCGAAGCCTTTCCTTTAAGGCATAGCGATTCCCTTCCCGATCGATGGCGATCACCCTTCTTTCAAGGATCGTTATGCACTCGATATCGTCCATTGAAAGCCTTCGCATTTCGTCATCACGATAGCCAAGGATGCTATCCGCGCCCGAAAAACTACGAACGAGGTTTTCGATCTGCTCGGTTAAGGAGGAGGGCGCATGCACCGTGGCAACGATCTCCTCCTCCGCATTTTTATCGATGATCAGCTTATATTTCATAAAAGCCATTCCTTTTACTGTTTTTTCATTTGTCTGAGAAAGCAAAGCACCGCCATCGCCGTGGCGAGCGCGCTATAAAGAAGAATCGGCAGGATATGCTCGGCGGCCGCGGAAGGATCTCCGAAAAACAATGCCTTTTCAAGCTCAACCGCATGAACGAAGGGAAAGAGATTCGCGATTTTTCTGAAAGCGCCGCCAACGAGATCAAGATCAAACCAAACGCCCGAAAGCCAAGCGGAAAGATTCGTTAAAAGTGCACCGCAGATGCCACCCACCTGCTTGACGCTCATCAGACTTCCGAAAAGAAGTCCGAGAGAAATATAGAAGACCGCCATAGGGATCGCGCCGAGCAGGGCAAGGATCACGTTTGTGCCGAAATCCAGCCCCAAGGGAATGGCAACGAGGTAGCAGACGAGCGACTGCGCCAGGGCAACGGGCAGAATCGGGAGCATATAGCCGAGAATGAAATCCGCGCTCCGAAGGGGCGTTGCGTACAGTCTTTGAAGGAAGGCGCTTTCTCTGTCCTTAGCAATCAGGGTGGCGGAAAAGAGCGTCATAAACGAAAGCCCGAACACGGTGATGCCCGGAGTTAATACGTTGATTTCAAAAAGAGAAACCGGGATATTGGCCTGAATGGCACTTAAAAGGAAAAGAAGGACAATGGGAAAGCCGAGACCGAAAAAAAGGCTCAAAGGATCGCGCAGAATTTCTTTCAGGCATCGACGGCCAAAGGCGAGCATTTTCATAGTCTTTCCTCCTTTACAATGGAAATAAAAGCGGATTCAAAATCACGCGCACCGACCTGCGACTTCAGCGCCTCCGCCGTGCCGACCGCGAGAAGCCTGCCGCTCTTCATGATGCCGATGCGATCGGAAAGCGCCTCTGCTTCCTCCATATAATGCGTTGTCATCACGATGGTTACGCTTCCCTTCAGAGCGCGGATCACGCTCCAAAGCTCTCGCCTTGCGATCACGTCGAGCCCGAGGGTTGGCTCGTCTAAAAAAAGAATTTTCGGCTCGCCGATCAAGGCCATCGCAATGCTGACACGGCGCGCAAAGCCGCCCGAAAGCTTTCCCGCCTTGCGAAGGAGAACCGATTCCAAGGAAAGACTTTCCGAAAGCGCGCGGATCTTTTCCTTCGTTTTTTCCTTGGAAAATCCGCAGACACCCGCGATCAGCGCAAGGTTTTCCTCCACGGAGAGATTCGGGGCAACGGCGGTTTCCTGCGGAGAAACACCGATCAGGCGCTTCACGCTTTCCGATTCGTTTACGATACTGAAGCCACCGATGCGCGCATCGCCCCCGCTCGGACGAGAGAGGCAGGAAAGCATTTTGACGGTGGTTGTTTTCCCTGCACCATTGACACCGAGGAGCGAGAAAAGCTCCCCCGTATGAATTTCAAGATCTAAGCGATCCACGGCAACGATGCCTTTATAGACTTTTGAAAGTGACTCCGCTTTTATAGCCGGCATTTTTTCTCTCCTTTTTTTACTGTAAATACAGTATAGCAGAAAATCTTCGGAAAATGCGGATTTTTGTCTATTCGGTTCATTTTTATGCTTCAACGGAAAAAGCGACGCCGGGGCCTGTGCCAAGCATCGCTTTTTTGATTTATATCTCGGTTTTTCCAAGAAGGCGAAGCGCATTGCCACGCGAAATCTTCTCGTATGCCGCATAGGAGATCTTGCCCTGCTCCATCGCCTCGTCAAGGAATGCGGAGAGACCGATGCGAATATGCATCTTTACGTTTTCGGGCGAGCAGATATCCGTTGCAAAATAAAGCTGATCCTGAAATTCCTCAAGGAATTTATACGCGAATTCGGGATCGCGGAGCATGGCATTGAAGCCTGAGCCCGCAGAGAGATCCGCCGTCAGATTTTTATATTTACGGAGAAGCTCGGGAACGCGGCCGCCCGGCATTACCTTCCCTTGCGGTGCACCGCCGCGAATCTCCTCGGTGACGTCGCCCGAAATTTCAGACCAGAACTTCTGCGAATGGCCGATGATTTGCAGCTTCGGGAAGGCTTTCAGCACCTTTTCAAGGCGGGGAAGGCCAAGCTCATCCACAACGCCGTAATCGTTTCCGAGGGCGCCGATATGGATGGTGACAGGCATTTCGCATTTTTCGCAATGCGCGAAAAGATTCATAAGGAGGGGATCGTCAAAATAGAGGTTGCAGGTCAGCTCCGCAACACCTTTTGCGCCGAGTGCTTTATAATGATTCAGAATCGCGGAAAAATCCGTTTCGGTGCTATTGGTATAAAAGCGAGGATCAATGCCGCAAAACCAGGAAAAATGCGCGGGATCGTCCTTCACGATGCGATAGATCTCACGGTTGGTGTTTCTCTCATCGGCAAATTCGGGGGACATCGCCGTTAAGATCACGCCATGCTCCACGCCGATGGATTCATAGATCTCCAACAGCTGGGCGGGCGTGCAGAAGGTATCTCCCGTGGTGCGCAGAAGCGCGGCCTCCACGTCATCGATCACGTGAACGTGCATATCTATCTTTTTCAGTTTTTTCATCTTCATTTCCTCCAAAATCAAGCTTCACCGATCAAGCGCTCTGCATTACCGTGGTAAACGAGCTCCTTGACATCAGCGGGAAGACCAAGCTTCTCGATCAACTCCTGATGCAGGTTATCAAAATAATCTCTTGCATAGAGGAAGCGATCCGGGAAGCGGCAGATCAGCTTATAGGTATATTCGAGGTCGCGGGAAAGAGCAACTCTTCCCGAGCCTGCGGAGATATCGCAATAAAGGTTTTTATGCTTTGCAAGAAGCTCCTCCACCTTGCCACCCGGCACGACAGGGCCTTGTGCATACGAATGATCGGCGGCATCCGCCTCGCCGGAAATATGCGCCCAGAAGCCCGGCGCATGGCCGAGGAAATTCGTTTCGGGACAGAGAGAAAGAAGATGATCGAGGTTTTCGATCGCGCCGCCGAACCACCAATGCTTGCGCGGTAGCGTTTTGCCCGTGAGAGTGGGCTTTACATAATCAAAATGAAGCGTTACGGGAAGATGCGCCTCGCCGCAGAAGCGGAAAAGATCCACGCAATCGGGATCGTCATAAAGCAGGCGAAATTTGATCTCACCGCAGACCTGCACACCGTACATGTCCACCGCAGAGCGAAGCGCCAGGGTGGCATCGGGGCGATGCGGATCGGGCGCATAACCGAGGACAAAGCGCTCGGGCGCGCGATGCTTATATGCAAGACAATGCGAAAAAGGGATCGGAACGCTTCTTTCGCCGTGCAGGATACCGCCGGGAAGCACGTATGCGGTTTCGGGATCATAATCCCCATAAGGCGTTTCCCAAGAAAGAAGCCAGGTTTTATCGATACCGTTCTGATCCATATTGGCGATAAATTTCTCAAAGCTATGGCCATGCCAATCGGGATGATTGTGCGCATCAATGATCATTTTTCTTTCCTCCATTGCGCATTTTAAAAAGAATTGTTTACATTTAGTCGAGTTTTACAAGCGTTCCTGTGCGTGCGCTCGTATAAACGCCTTGGATCAAGGCAACAGCGCGGCGGCTCTCCATAAGCGGAACGGCGGGCTCTCTGCCCGTTAGAATAGCATCCGCAAAATCGCGGATCTGGAACTTATGTCCCTCGCAGGAAATGCTCATGGGACTTTGATGGCCGAGGTTCTGTGCGCCGTTTTCTTCGATCACAGGCTCCAAGAAATAGTCCTCCACATCGCACTTCTCGATCGTATCCTCCGTGATCAAAACGCTACCCTTTGTTCCGACAACAGAGATGTTGCGGGGTGCACCCTTATAGGCCGAGGTCGTGCTTTGAATCACGACCAAAGCACCGCACTTGAAGCGAACGGCGGCAACAGAGGTATCCTCCGCCTCCATCACGTGCGTTTTCGTATCCATATATCCGCAAACGCTTTCGGCCGGGCCAAAGAGATACAGAAGTGCATCCACACCGTGGATACCCTGATTCATCATAGAGCCTCCATCCAACGCCCAAGTGCCGCGCCAGGAGGAGGAATCATAATACTCCTGCGAGCGATAATATTTCATAAGAAGCTCACCCGTGATCAACTGACCGAGGCGATTTTCCTGTATCATTTTGCGAAGACTCTGCACCGAGGAGGTAAAACGGAACTGCGAGATCACGCCCGCAACGCATCTTTTTTCCTTTGCAAGTGCGATGATACGATCGCAATCCTCCACCGTTACGGCGAGGGGCTTTTCCACAAGGATATGCTTCCCTGCCTCAAGAGCGGCAAGCGCCACGTTGGTATGGAATCCGCTGGGCGTGCAAATGCAAACGCCATCCACAGAGGGATCGCCAAGCATTTCCTCCACGGATGCATAGGCGCGCGCGCCGTAATCCTTGGCAAACGCTGCGGCGCTTTCGGCGCGAACGTCTGCGAAGCCCGCAAGCTCTGCATTATCTGCGGCAAGAATACTCTCGGCATGAAAGCGCGCAACCGCACCGCAACCGATCACACCGATCAAAACCTTATCTTTCATATTTTTTATTCCCTTCCGCTTCTCAGATAAGCGGTTGGAGATTCTCCTTTATATTTTCTGAATGCGCGGCTGAAATACGCCGCATCCGAAAAGCCAACGCGCGCCGCGATCTCCTTCAGAGAAAGCGCCGTGGTGGACAAAAGTGCCGTTGCCATATTGATCCGATAACGGTTGATATACGAAACCGGGGGCTCTCCCATCAATTCCTTGAAGGTACGTGAAAAATGCGCCTCCGTCATATAGCATTTTCCCGCAAGCTCCGCGAGGCGAATATTCTCACCGTAATGCTCGTGGATGAAGGAAAACACCGTGTATACAAATTCGCGCTGGCGGCGCGAAAAACCGTGCATACCGATTACGGACGGCTGCTCGCGATACGCCGAAAGCGAATCGAAAAGCATCAAAAAGCTTCCGAACTCGGAAAGCAACCCCTTTTCCTCTGCAAGTGCATTGAAAAGCGAGAGCGCATTTTGGATCACGTGCTTATCCTTGATGAGATTTTTGAAGCGATACTTTCCCTCGCGGTATGGGCGAAACACCTCCGAAACGAAGCCGCCCATATAGTTATCGGAGACGTCTACGCAGAGCATATCGTAATGCGCAGTTCCCTCCTCCACGAGGTTGGCATGATATTCATACGGATTGATGATCACGAGATCGCCCGCCTCTGCCACAACGATCTGCGAGCCGAGATTGACAGAAAGCGTTCCCGAGCGGACGTATTTGATCTCCATCTCCTCATGGAAACGAAGCCGCACGCTCTCATCATAGGCGGAAAAGGTTTTATAGGGTTGAAAAACGAAGGGAGAATGCGACGGCGCGCCGAGGATGTGCTCATATTCAGGTTTTTCTGTTCGCGCCATAGCCTTCTCTCCTCTTTGTTTTTTTATTCGTTGGAAGTGCCGAACCAACGTCCGTTTGCGGTGACATTCTTGCCGTCATCCACTTCAAGAAGCTCCCGATAATTCTCGGCTACCTTGCGGTATGCGGCGGCATAACGCTCGATCCATTCCTTATCCATATGCTTGAACCACGGAATGGAGAAGCAATACTTTTCAAGCGAGGGATTGCAAAGCGCATCCTCTGCTACCATATCGCGGTCATTATACGCCATACGGGAGGGCTTGCCGATATGATTGAAATCAAAGGTATGGAAGGACTCGTGCGTGTGCAGACAATAGTTTCCGCCTGCCCAGCAGGTATCCCCACCGATCTCGGCACGAACGGCCTCGCAGAACTTGCCGACGGTGAGACCGCCAAGCTGCTCGGGATAATAAGCGCCGTGGGGGCAATACCAGCCACCCATCGTGGTTCCCTCCTCCTCGTTTACGCGGATCGCGCCAAGACCGGGAACACCGTCGAGAAGATCCCAGAAGTAGTTCATCGCCTTGCGGATCTCCTTGCAACGCTCGTCATAATACTTCAGCTGCACTCTTGCCATAGCGGAGCAGAGCTGGTTGGCTCTTCCCTTTACGCCGCCGAGCGCGATGCCGGAATATGCGTGCAGATCCGTGGACTCGGTGATATAATTTTTATTGTTTCTCTCGTAATGCGCATAAGCGATCGCGCGCTCGTAGCAAACGCGGTTATCCGTGATGAGGATACCAAGCTCACCTGCGGCGAAGGACTTTCCGCTCATCAGCGACATAGCGGCAACGTCTCCAAACGTACCGAGGCGCTTGCCCTTATACATACCGCCCTGCGCATGCGATACGTCCTCAATTACCTTGAGGTTATGCTTCTTGGCGATGGCCATGATCGCATCCATATCTGCGGGATATGCAAGATAATGAACGACGAGGATCGCCTTGGTTTTCTCGGTGATGCAACGCTCGATATCCGAAGGATCGATCGAGAGCATATCCGTGATATTGCAGAACACGGGGGTTGCGCCGAAGGTTACGGTCTGCGCAATGCTTCCCCAATAGGTTTTCGTGGGGCAGATGATCTCATCGCCTGCGCCGAGGCCGATGGCAAACATAGCGGCGGCGATGGAGAGCGTTCCGTTACAATAGCAAACGCCGTATTTACTTCCGATCCAGGCACAGAATTCATCCTGGAACTTTTCGGTGATATCAATTCCCGAGAAGGAATTGTTGCGGATGACCTCCAGAGCGGCGGCCTCATCCTCCTCCGTGATGATCGGCCAGCGGAAGAGCGCATCGGGGGCTTTTTCTGTGATGACGGGATCTCCGCCAAGCAAAGCAAGATTCTTTTTCATAAACGATTTCCTCGCAAATTTATTTTCTATCATAATTATATAACAAGCAGACGCAGATTTCAAGTGTTGTTTTTTGGACAAACTTGGATTTTTTTGATGTTTTTTATGATTCTTATCATTTTTAAATCTAAAAATCAATCAAAACGCAAAAAAGCTTGCGAGGGCTTGATTTTTCATTTTCCTCATGGTATAATGGATAAAACGAAATTTCAGAAAAACCGGAGAACAAATCTATGCTCATGGGTATTGATATCGGCGGCACAAAATGCGCCGTTGTTGTTTCAGATGCAGAGGGGCGCATTCTGCGCAAGGAGCGCTTTGCGACCACGAATTGCGAAGAAACGCTTGCGAATATTTTTG
>JAZQWS010000119.1:0-10547 GCA_045632465.1 Eubacteriales bacterium | reverse complement strand
TTGACAATGCGCGAAAAATGCATTATAATAAAATTATAAATCTGTAAAATATAGGAGCACCTAAAATGAAAGAATATATCGCAAAGAAAATCGCAGGCCAAATCGGCATCGAGGATGCAAGATGGGAAAAGGCCGAGCACGTGAAATTTGAATATACCTGGGACGGCTATCGCCCCATTCCTTATGAAAACACGGCCGCTGTGGTACATAGCAACGAGGGAATCACCGTTCTGCTTTCGTCAACGGAATGGCCGCTCCGCATCACTGCAATGGAGCATCAGTCTCGCGTTTGCGAGGATAGTTGCATGGAGTTTTTCTTCACGGCGAATACCTGTGAGCTGAAATACATCAATTTTGAGTTGAACCCCGCAGGTATCATGCACGCATATGTAGGAGAAAAGCGCGGCGAGCGCTATCCCACGGAGCTGGACGGTGTTCGCGTGGTAACGCAGATCGAGCCCTTGAAGGGATGGAAGGCGCTTCTTTTCGTTCCGTATACTTATATTGACCGCTATTTTGATAAGAGAGAGTCTGCCTTCAAGGCAAACTTCTATAAGTGTGGCGATTCAACGGTGAAGAAGCATTACTGCACCTGGAATCCCGTGGAAACTGAGAAGCCCGATTATCATCAGCCCATTTATTTCGGCAAGATTCTCCTCTCCGCTGAAGAGATTTAAGTAAAAAAAGAGCTGCCTCGTTTTTCGAGGCAGTCTCTCGTGCTTTTTGAATGAAAATCAAAGTGTCGCCAGCATTCGCAAGCTGAAGATGGAAACGTCGTGCTTCTTCTCGTAGGAAACGGCAACGTTTTCGAAGATCGCCTCCTCCTTCGGAGGATTTTCGATCAGCGCATCTGCCTCTGCGGCGGTAAGTCCGAAGTAGATCAGCGTCTTGCGCACGGCTCTTGTGTCGCCCAGCGTCTTTGCACGGAAGAGATTGATATCCGAGCAAACGCCGCCGGCGAAGGGAAGGCTCGGCGTTCCATCCGCACTTTCGTATAGCTCAACCATCAGGCGCTTATTGCTTGCAAGCGTGAAAACAAGTCGCTTGCCCTCCTCAATGGTTGCCTTTTCTCTCGATGAGAATCGGCCGATCTCGCGGATGTCCTTTTTCGTGATCTGAACGGCGCGGAAGAAGAATAAAACGATCAGCACCGCCACCGCGACAAGCGCGATCTCCAGCGGATAGAATTTAACGATGGAGGTTGCCGAGTCGTGAACGGAAATCACGAGCGCCAGCATTAAAAGAACGGGGATCTCCGTGGCGTAAACCCAAAGGCGTGAGCTGAATAAAAAAATCTTTTTCATAATGTCCTCGCAAATGTTTTCTGATCCTATTGTAACATAAAGCGAAGAAAAAAACAATAGAAAAAGAGTAAACAAATTGTGAGGTGCGCCGTATGAGCAAAAAAAACGGCGCACCTTTCTTAGTTGTATAGCTTCGTGAATTCCAAAAGCGCATGGTAGAGGCGGTCAAGATCTCTTGTTTTATTTAAATACGAGAGGCTAACGCGAACCGTCCCCTCTGTCGCCGTGTGATTTTTCTCATGAATCAATGGCGCACAATGCAATCCCGCGCGAACGCAGATGCCGCGTGTGTCCAAAAATTCTGCTATAGCGGAGGCGGGCGCGTTTTCCATCGTAAAGGATGCGATTGCAAATCCGTTTTCGCCGATCAGGTGAAGCTTCGGTATCTCCCGGAGTCTCTCGTGTGTCCGCTTCGTCAGCATTCTGAGCCTTTCCGAAACGGCTTCCATCCCCTCGCGCAAGAGAAATTTTGCGCCTGCGCCGAGCGTGGCGATCGCAGGTGTTGCCAGCGTCCCCGCCTCCAACCTTTCGGGAAGCAGAGCGGGCATTTTTTTGTTCCCTGATTCATTTCCGCTTCCGCCATAGGTCAGCGGCTCGTATTCTCCCTCTGCCACGAAGGCGGCAAAGCCCGCGCCCTGCATGCCCAAAAGCGCCTTGTGACCGGGCGCACAAAGAACGTCGCAAAGCTCTTCGCCGAGTGAGAAGGGAAGATGCCCGATCCATTGCGATCCGTCTAAAATAACGCGAACACCCGGGTGCCTTTTTCTGAATTTCCGAAGCACCTCAAGCGGAAAGCATTCGCCCGTAACGTTGGAGCAAAGCGATAAAACGCAAAGATCGGTTTCTTCCGTCATTGCCGCCTCCATTGAGGCGAGTATATCCCCATCCGTATTAAAAACGCCGTGTCCGCATCCGTGCGCCGAAAGCGCCTCGATCGGTCGGATTACGGAATTATGCTCGCGGTCGGAATAGATCGTGTGATGCGGCGCGAATGCGCGGATCGCAAGATTCAATGCGTGCGTTGCGTTTTGCGTGAAAACAATTCTTTCCGGATAAGAAAAATCAAGAAGCTCCGCGATCGCCTCGCGTGCTTCATAAATTTCCTCTGCCGCGCGAAGCGCAGGTCGGTGCGCGGCGCGTCCCGGATTTCCAACCGCGTTTTTCAAGCACCAAAAAAGCTTTTTATAAACGCAAGCAGGCTTCGGATATGAGGTTGCGGCATTATCAAGATAGGTCATTTTGTAAGCTCCCGCCGCTTCTCAAAGGGAATCCCTTGCCAGTTCAGCTCCTCTGTAACGGAAAAGAGCAAGCGGCGCTCAAAAAATATACCGTATTGGCATCCATGCTTTGTGGTTTTTGCGTTCACCCTTTTGATCGTTGCGCGGATCCCGATTTGCGCAAGCGCCCGTCGCGCCTTGATCGCGTAGGTGACGGAATCCACCAAAAGAAAATCGGTATTCATTCCAAGGTGTCCTCCTTCCTCCCTGAGTCTTCTTGAAAACAGGAGGGCATTAACAGTATATGAAAGAATCTAAAAAACGATAGGAGAGAAAAATGAAAATCGTAAAAATCCTTTGCGCCGCCCTCGCGAGCGTCATGCTATTGATGCTGGTTTCGTGCGGTGGAAGCGCACCGTATATTGGAAAAAACGGAAATTGGTGGCTCGATGGAATGGATCTCGGCGTCAGCGCCTCCGGTTTGCAGGGTGAGCGCGGCGAGCAAGGCGAGAAAGGCGAAACGGGTGCGCAGGGCGAGCAGGGAATCCAAGGCCCTGCGGGTGTTCAAGGTGCGCCCGGAGAGCCCGGCTCGGCAGGAGAGAAGGGTGACAAAGGTGACAAGGGCGATAAAGGTGATAAAGGTGATAAAGGTGATAAGGGGGCAACCGGAAATCAAGGAGATCCGGGCATAACGCCGCATATCGGCCCGAACGGTAATTGGTGGATCGGCGATGAGGATACGGGCGTATTCTCGGGGCAGTATGAAGAGCCCTGCAGCGACGGTCTGGTGTTCAGCTTTGAAACGCTTAGCGGAAAAGCAGGTGCCGTTGTGATCGGTTATCGCGGTAGCGATAAAAACGTTGTGATCCCGAATTATTTTTCCTCCATGCCCGTGATCGGAATGCGAAGCGAAGCCTTTGCGGGTAACACGGAAATTCTTTCCGTTCGCCTCTCGGCCAATATAACCGCCCTTCCGGAATATGTATTTGCAGGATGTGAATCCCTTTCCTCGGTAGACTTTAACGGCGCACCTATCACAGAGATCCCGAAGGGTGCTTTTGAAGGAACCGCGATCCGAGAAATCTGCCTGCCGAGCACGGTAAAGGTTGTGGGGGAGTCTGCCTTCAGCGGTGCTGAAAACCAATTCGTTTATATCCCCGCTTCGGTAACGCATCTTGAAAATGCCTTTGGGGAAACTACTTATCTCGCCTTTGAAGCAAGTGAGCTTCCGGGCGGAATTCAAACGGAGGGAGTTCGCTACGGTTTAGGTATTTCTTTGGAATCGGTCGTATATTCCGAGGCAGACGGCATGTATTTCTATAAAGAAAAGAACGGCTATTCGATTCTCGCGGCCTATTCGGATGGTGAAGGTGTTCTGCATCTTCCTGCGATATATGAGTCGATGCCTATTGTCGGAATCCGCTCCTATGCCGTGCTTTGCGGCGAGAAAATCACAGACGTTTCGATCGGAGGAACAACGCAACGCCTGGAGCACGCGGCGATTATCGCGAGCGCGCCCCTTCGCTCCATACATATCCCGATGTCATTGATCACGGCAGCGGATGGCGCGATCCTCGGCGAATGCGAGCGCATCCTCTTTGCCGCTCCCTCCGTTCCGCGCGGATTCTCCGCAACGTTTGCCGAAGGGCTTGAAAATTCGCAAATCCTTTATTCCATCGCGCCCGGCGAGCTTCGCGCCTCTGAGAGATATCTGTACGTTCGTCATGCGGAATCCGTCACATTGATCCGTCTGCTTGAAAACGTGGATACGCTGGCAATCCCTTCGAGGATCGATGGCTTGCACGTTACCTCTATCAAAAGCGGTTTCTTCGACGGCTATTATACAACGAAGATTACAATTCCAAGCTCGGTTTTAACCGTGGAGCGGAATGCGTTTATATTTACCGCTTACAATGAAAATCCGCTTTATCCGTCTTATTATTCGTCTACCTTCTATTTTGAAGTTCTTGATCCGAAGGCGGAAGGGTATAGCTACGATTTTGATTTCATCTTCGTTGAGCCGGATGATCAAACTCCGAAATTGGTTTATTTCGGCGGCGAAAGCAGAATGGAAGTGTACGAGGGATACAGCAAAAACGCGGATAATTATTTTCATCCCGAGGTTTGATCGTTATCTCCTCTCCTGTATAGCCAAGCGCTGTGCAGGGGAGGAGATCTTTTATTTTCGCCCGTGCGCATATCTTTGTTATTAAAACTTGACAAAACCAAAAAACTATGATAAAATAAATAAGATATTTTAGAGTGCGGAGGCGAATATGGCAAAGGTTTCGGCAAAAGAAACAGAATATAATAACGCCAGCATTAAATCGTTGAAGGGTGCAGAGCGTGTCAGAAAGCGTCCTGCGGTTATCTTCGGATCGGACGATTTGGAGGGATGTCAGCATTCCTTCTTCGAAATTCTTGCAAACTCCGTGGATGAGGCAAGAGAAGGATACGGCGATCGTATTATCGTCAAAAAATTCTTGGATCTTTCCATTGAGGTAGAGGATTTCGGCCGCGGCGTTCCCCTCGGATATAACGAAAAGGAAAAACGTTATAACTGGGAGCTCGTTTTCTGCGAGCTTTATGCGGGCGGTAAATACGATAATAACAATGCGGGAGCAGCGTATGAGTTCTCCCTGGGCTTAAACGGTCTCGGCGCGACGGCAACGCAGTATTCCAGCGAATATATGACGGTCGATTCCTATAACGGTGTGACCTGCTCTTCCATGCGATTCAAAAAGGGTGAGCCGAACGGAAAGCTGAAGGAAGAGCCGATCGTTCAGGGCGGTAAGCGTCGCGGAACGGTGATTCGTTGGCTTCCCGATCTTGAGGTGTTCAAGGAGATTGATATCCCCGTGAGCTTTCTGGACGCAACCTTGAGAAGACAAGCCTTCGTCAATGCGGGCATTCATTTCATTCTTGAAAATGAAACCGCACCGAATAAATTTGAGAAAACCGAATATTACTATGAGCGTGGCATCGCGGATTATATCGCGGAGATCACGGAAGGTATATCCAGCACTCCGATCACGCTTTGGAAGCTTGAAACGCAAGGAAAGGATCGTGAGGATCTTCCCGAATATAAGCTGAAGGCAGAGATCGCGTTCTGCTTCTCCAAGAGTGGCTCTGCGGAGTATTATCATAACTCGTCCTTCCTTGAATACGGCGGAGCACCGGATAAGGCGGTAAAGAACGCTTTCACCTATGCGATTGATAAGCATATCAAGGCGCAGAACAAGTATTCCAAAAACGAGTCTCGCATCTCCTTTGTGGATATCGCGGATAATCTGACGGTTATCATCAACTCGGCTTCCACGCAAACCTCTTATGAAAACCAGACGAAGAAGGCGATCACGAACAGCTTTATTCAGAAGGCATTAACGGATTTCCTGAAAGAAAATCTCGAGATCTTTTTAACGGAGAATGCAACGGCCGCGGCGGCGATCATCAATCAGGTTATCGTAAATAAGCGCGCCAGAGAATCCGCCGAGAAAACCAAGGTGGATATTAAGAAGAAGCTGACGGGAACGATGGACGTTTCCAACCGCGTTGAAAAGTTCGTTCCTTGCCGCAGTAAGGATCCCGAGTTGCGCGAGGTATATATCGTAGAGGGAGATTCCGCTATGTCCAGCTGTAAGCTCGGTCGAAACGCGGAGTTCCAGGCGATCATCCCGGTGCGTGGAAAAACGCTGAACTGCATGAAGAGCACCTACGATAAGATCTTTGCCAGCGATATCATCGTCGATCTTCTGAAAGTCATCGGTTGCGGCGTTGAGGTGAAAACCAAGAAGCCGGGCGATCTTGCCACCTTTGATTATAATCTCCTGAAATGGAATAAGATCATCATCTGCACGGATGCAGACGAGGATGGCTTCCAGATCCGAACCCTTCTTTTGACGATGTTCTATCGTCTGCTTCCGACGTTGATCGAGAAGGGAAAGATCTATATTGCGGAATCACCCTTGTTTGAGATCACCTGCGGATCGGATACTTATTTTGCGTATAACGAGCAGGAAAAGATCGATATCATCAAAAAGCTTGGCGATAAGAAGTATAATCTTCAGCGCTCCAAGGGACTTGGTGAAAATGAGCCGGATATGATGTGGCGAACAACGATGTGCCCGCAAACCCGCCGTCTTGTGGCGATCACTCCTGCAGATGCGGAGGCAACCGCGAAGATGTTTGATGTATTGCTTGGTGATGCGCTTGCCGAGCGTAAGGAATTCATCCGCGAAAACGGTCACCTCTACGTAAACGAGGCTGATATTTGATAATTATTAAAAACGCTTTTATATATGAAAGGGACTTCTTTTATGGCACAACTTAAGAAAAGCAACGCATTTGAGGGCGTAAAGGGCCCGCTCCTCACCATCGTGATGGACGGTGTGGGTATCGCTCCCGCCAATGCCGCAAATGCGGTAGCTAAGGCGCACACGCCCACGTTGGATGCGCTCATGGCAAACTATCCCACTCTGAAGATCCGCGCGCACGGAACTGCGGTTGGTCTCCCTTCGGATGACGATATGGGTAACTCCGAGGTAGGACATAACGCGCTTGGCTCCGGTCAGGTATTCGCACAGGGCGCAAAGCTTGTTTCTCAGTCGATCGAAACAGGAAAGATCTTTGCTTCCGATGCGTGGAAGACGCTCGTTGGCGGTGTGAAGGCAAATGCCTCCACTCTGCATTTCCTCGGCCTTTTCTCGGACGGAAACGTGCATTCTCATATCGATCACCTCAAGGCTCTCATCGAGGGCGCGAAGCGCGAGGGCGTAAGCCGTGTTCGCGTGCACATTCTTTTGGACGGTCGCGATGTTGGAGAAACCAGCGCGCTCGATTATATCCTTCCTTTCGAGGACTATCTTGCAGACCTGCGCAGTGATTCCTTTGATATCGCCATCGCATCCGGTGGCGGCCGTATGCAGATCACCATGGATAGATACGAAGCAAACTGGGCTATGGTTGAGGCCGGTTGGAAAACGCACGTGCTTGGAGAGGGAAGAGCCTTCGCTTCTGCGGCAGAGGCTGTTGAGACCTATCGTGCAGAGCTGAAGGTTATCGACCAGGATCTTCCTCCCTTCGTGATCGCAAAGGACGGCAAGCCCGTTGGAACGATCGAGGATGGCGATAGTGTGATCTTCTTCAACTTCCGTGGCGACCGTTCCATCGAGATCTCTAAAGCCTTTGAGAGCGGTGCGGATTTTGCTATGTTTGACAGAAAGCGCGTTCCTGCCGTTCTTTACGCAGGCATGCTGGAGTATGACGGCGACCTTCACATCCCCTCCCGCTTCCTTGTAAATCCTCCCGAAATCACGAACACTATGTCCGAGTACCTCGTGGATAGCGGCGTGAATTCTCTTGCTATTTCCGAAACGCAGAAGTATGGCCACGTGACCTATTTCTGGAACGGAAACAAGTCCGGTAAGTTCTCCGAAACGCTGGAGACCTATATCGAGATTCCCTCCGATGTTGTGCCCTTTGAGCAGAGACCTTGGATGAAGTGCGCAGAGATCACAGATAAGCTGATCGAGGCTTTGGAAAGCGGCGAATATAAGTACCTCCGCGTAAACTTCCCGAACGGTGATATGGTCGGACACACCGGTTCCTTCCTTGCCACCGAGTGCTCCATGGAGGCTCTTGATCTTCAGCTTGCCAGAATCCTCAAGGTTGTGGATAAGCTGCAGGGCGTTGCTCTCATCACTGCGGACCACGGAAATGCAGACGAAATGTACGAGTTGGATAAGAAGAGCGGCGAGCCCAAGAGGAATAAGGATGGCTCTCTGAAGGCGAAAACGAGCCACACTCTGAATCCCGTCCCCTTCATCATTTATGATAACTTCTATCGCGATGCATATGACGTGAAGCTTGGCAGAGAGGACTTCGGCCTTTCCGATGTTGCCGCCACCACGGTAAACCTTCTCGGCTTTGAAGCACCCGAAATTTGGGATGAATCCATGATTTCGTTGAAATAAAATTGAAAATGCGGCCTATGCCAAAAAAATGGGTTTGGGCCGCATTTTTCGTTGTCTTTTTGGAATCCTAATGCATAGAATGCATATAAACGTATAAAAAAATGAAAAAAACTCATGGTTTTAGAAAAATATATTAAAAAATCATGAAATGTTCATATTTTTGAAACATTTATCTGTTACAATACAGTGCAATTGCTTATTATGAGTAATTGTATAAAAAATTCATAAGACAAATTAGGAGTAAAGACATGCAGCTTGAAAACCTTGCAGTAAAGCACAAAGTTTTCGGAGATGGAGTGATTCTTTGCTATAAAGAAAAGTATATCACAGTTCGTTTTGCGGCCGCCGAGAAAATTTTCGTGTATCCTGATGCATTTGAGAAGTTTCTCACCTTAGCGGATGGCACTGTGCCTTCCGAAATCTATGATGATATCGCTGTCAGCCGCGCTTCGAAGGAGCAGATCCTCCGGGAAAAGCACGACGAAAACGTTCGCGCCATGGTAAAGGGCATCGTTATTCCCGGCAAGGAAATCCTTCCCGAGAATAAGGACGAGGAGCAGCATGAGGAAATCGAGGAAATTTAAAGAAAATAAGAGCGAGATTACAGCCTGTGATTTCGCTTTTCTTTTTCCTTCACAAAACGGCATTTGCCGGTCGCAGGCGCGCGCATTTATTAAGAAGGTTCGCATATGATTTTAAACGGATATTTTTGGTCTCTTTTGTACGGTGGGCTTTGTCTCTTGCTCGGCTTTTTTCTGTACAAGCTCGGAATGAATAAAAAATACACGAGAAAGCTCGTTCATATCCTCGTAGGCATGGAATGGGTGATTTTGCATCATTTCATGGGGGAAACGATCCATTTTCTCGTTGTCTGTCTTGGTTTTACGGCGCTTTTGCTGGTTTCGCACGTGCGCCATCTGATGCCGATGATATCGTCCGAGGGGGAGAATTCCTCCGGCACGGTGTATTACGGCGTTTCCATGTCTGTCATGGCGCTCGTTTCGTATTTTGTTCCGGGAATGATGTTCTCCTTTGGCGCGGCGGTTATGATCACTTCGTTTGGAGACGGTTTTTCGGGCATTTTCGGCCAGCTGATCAAGAAAAGAAATCCCCGAATCTGCGGAAACAAAACGCTTTTCGGTGCTCTTTTCGGCTTCTTTGCATCCCTTGCCTCTCTGGCAATATTTTCGCTGGTATATCCCTTGGGATTGAAGGCGTGGCAGATGCTTTTGGTGGCGCTTTTTGCCGTCCTGCTTGAATTGATCACGAGAAACGGCTTGGATAATATCAGCGTTCCTCTTGCTACCTTTTTATTTATATACGCCTTTATTTCTTTTCCGCAGATCGAGGCGTATCTTTGTCCGATTGTATTAACGCCGGCGGTTATCTGGCTTGCCATGGAGCGCCGCGTGTTAACGCGGGAGGGAATCGCCTGCGCGCTGATTCTGGATCTTGTTATTTCTTTGGCTTTCGCGAATCTCGGTTTCCTTGCGCTCCTTGTTTTTCTTGTTCTCGGCGTTGCTTCGGATAAGATCAAGTATGCAGGGAAGAAGAAAAAAAGCGAATGCCGTACGTATTTTCAGGTTTTTGCCAATGCCGCCCCTGCCGCCGCCTGCGCGATCTGCTATATGATCTATCCGCACGTCGCGTTTTTGATCGGATTTCTTGCCGCTATGGGCGAATCTCTTTCTGACACGATGGCCTCAGGCATCGGTGCAAGAGATAAACACGTGGTGGATCTCTTCCGTATGAAAAAATGCGAGGTCGGTATGAGCGGCGGAATGTCCTTGCTTGGCACGTCAGCTGCCATTTTCGGCGCGGCTCTTATGATGCTTCTCGGTTATGCCTTTGTCGGTGGCGCTGTATGGCTCTTCCTTCTTGGCGGAGTGGCGGCTTTTATCGGATGCATCTTTGATAGTCTGCTCGGCTCTCTCGTCCAGATTAAATACAGATGCTCCGTTTGCGGCGCGCTCGTAGAAAAGCGCGAGCATTGTGAAAAGTTGTCTGTTCGTGCGCGCGGGTTCTCGTTTTTTGATAACGACACGGTAAACTTC
>JAZQWS010000118.1:0-15336 GCA_045632465.1 Eubacteriales bacterium | reverse complement strand
CAGAATTTCAAGACCTACGAGATCGCCTCCGAAACCGATATTTTCGAGATCGAAGTCTAAAATAAGGTGTGTTTTGTAAAATATAATTTACAAAATGTGCAAATCCGAAAGCAAGGATACATACAATGCAAGATTTTATATTTTCCGTCAACGCCGTTGCGCCGATCGTTTTGATGGTGCTTCTCGGCTATCTTCTGAAGCGCATCGGGCTTCTTTCAAAGGACGTTGCCACCAAGTTAAACAAGGTGGTTTTCCGCGTTCTCATCCCCGCGATGCTGATGCTGAACATCTACAAGATCGAGCTCGGAACGAAAATCGATCCCACCTTTATCATTTACGGCATAGCGGTCGACCTGGCGCTTTTCGCGCTTCTCTTCTATCCCTTCTGCCGCATGCTCCCGAAAAAGAGCCAGCGCGGCGTTATGCTTCAAACGATCTTCCGCTCGAATTACGCCCTGATCGGCCTGCCGATCACGATCTCCCTCTGCGGCGATCTCGGCGCGATCTATGCCACCATCATGGGCGCGGCAACCATTCCCGTTTTCAACGTGCTTGCCGTTTTCTGCCTCTCGATCTTCTCGGGCAAAAAGGCGGATTATAAGAGCATCCTCCTCGGCATTCTCAAAAATCCCCTGATCCTCGGCGTTGCCGCCGGCGGCGCGCTTCTCGGCATCCGCTATATTTTCGTGCAGACGGGCATCACCTTCCGACTGACGGATATTCAGCCCGTTTACAAGGTGCTCTCCGATCTCTCCGCGATCTCCACCCCCGTTGCGCTCCTCTGCCTCGGCGCAAACTTTGAATTCTCCGCCATCCCCGCCCTGAAAAAGCAGATCCTGCTCGGCGTTGGCACGCGCAACTTCTTCACCCCCTTCGTTGGCCTCGGCCTCGCGCTTTTGCTCGGTTGCTTCGAAGCCGCGCATTTTGCCGTTTTCATCGCCCTCTTCGCAACGCCCCTCGCGGTTTCCACCGTGCCGATGGCGCAGGAGATGGATGGTGACACCGAGCTCGCCGGCCAGATCCTCGTCTTCTCCACCATCACCTCCGCATTCACCATGTTCCTCGCAACCTATGCCCTGCGCTTGCTTGGCGTTTTTTGATAGGGGATAAAAATGGAAAATAAATTGCCGGAGAGAAAGCCGACGAGGCTGAAGAATTTTGATTATAGCAGTAGAGGCGCGTATTTTGTCACGATATGCGCAAAAGACCGCGCACGCATTTTCTCCGACGTTGTGAAAACGAATGTTATGGCTACCGATAAATCTCTCTCCTTTTCGGTAGGGGACGGCGCCCTCGACGTCCCACAAATGCGATTGACAACGATCGGTAAAATTGTTGAAAAATATCTATTATCGAGCGAAAATATATCCGGCGTAAAAATAGATCAATACGTCATTATGCCCGATCATATCCACGCCATTATTTTTCTTTATCCCGACGCATATGCAAAACAGGAACAAGAGATGCCGAAGGCGCTTAAAAACGGGACGTCGAGGGCGCCGTCCCCTACCGCCAATGCAATGCTACCGCACGTTGTTTCTACATTCAAGCGACTTTGCAATAAGGAACTTGGCGCGAACGTTTTTCAACGTTCGTACGCCGAGCATATTATCCGCGACAAAGAAGATTATGAAACACGCAAAAAATATCTCCTCGATAACCCCGCGCGATGGTATTACAATGAATTATCACAAAGGAATAGAGTGAACAATCATACTTCGAAATAAGAAATCATATAGAAAACGCGAGGACATTGCATCCTCGCGTTTTTTTGTTTACTTAAAGATCTTCTTCCAGAAGCCTGCGCTTTTTTTATTGTTCTGCTCGCCGAGCGAGGTTGCAAACTCCTTAAGGAGCTTCTTCTGCTCCGCGCTCAGGTTTTGAGGCGTGTCTACAACAACGGTGACGATCAGGTCGCCCTTGCGCTTGGTGTTGATATCCGCGATACCCTTACCGCGCAGGGTGAAGCTTGCGCCGGTCTGCGTTCCCTCGGGAATCTCGAGCTTTTCTGTCTTGCCGCCGAGGATCGGAACGTCGATCTCCGCGCCGAGCGCGGCCTCCGAAAAGGTGATCGGCACCTCACAATAGAGGTTATTGCCCTCGCGGGTGAACACCTCGTGCGGACGAACTCTCACCTCGATGATCAGATCGCCGTTTGAGCCGCCGTTGCGGCCTGCGCATCCCTGCCCGCGCAAAACGATGCGCTGCATCGAATCGATGCCTGCGGGGATCGAAACGTCGAGCTTCTTATTCACCTTGATGTATCCCTTACCGTTGCAGTTTTTGCAGGGCGTTTTCACGATCTTACCCGTGCCGCGGCAATTCTGGCAGGCCTTCTGCGTTTGCATATAGCCAAGCATGGTTTGCTGCTGCACCGTTACACGGCCCGTGCCGCGGCAGGTCTGGCAGGTTTCGGGCTTCGTTCCCTTAGCCGCGCCGCTTCCCGTGCATTCGCCGCACTCTTCCACGCGCGCGAAGGAAACCTCCTTCTTGCATCCGAAGGCCGCCTCCTCAAAGCTGAGGTTCACGCGCGCCGCAACGTCATCACCCTCCACGGGCATATTTGCGCGACTGCGCGAAGAGCCGCCTCCGCCGAACATATTCGAAAAGATATCGCCAAAATCAAAATCTCCGAATCCGCCGCCAAAGCCGCCGAATCCACCGAAGCCGCTTCCGCCGCCCGCCGCAGGATCAAAGGCCGCATGGCCATACTGATCATACTTTGCGCGCTTGTCGGCATCCGAAAGCACGTCGTATGCCTCGTTTGCCTCCTTAAACTTTGCCTCGGCCTCCGCATCGCCGGGATGCAGATCGGGATGGTATTTTTTCGCCAGTCCGCGATAGGCCTTCTTGATCTCGTCCTCCGATGCGCTCTTCGAAACGCCGAGGACCTCGTAATAATCTCTCTTATCTGCCATTGTTATTTCCTTACAAAGAGCCGCGGATCCGCGGCTCTTTTATTATATCTACTGTTTCGACTCTACTGTTTCGACTTTGATCGCACACAGTACCGTCTGTGCTCACAGCAATTTGAGCGAGGGGATTTTGTGGGAGAATCGTCGATCGCGCCATCGTCGCCGTACATGGGTACGGCAGAGGGTGGGAGCGGCGATAGAAAAGGATTTCAAATTGATTGGAAGAAAACCGCAGGTTTTCAACACTAATATCTTATCAATTCTGCATCAAGCGTAGAACGAGGCACAAATCAATAAAACAATTAATCCTTTTCGATCTCACCGAAATGCACCGCTCAAATTAAGTTTTGTCTTCGAAATCTGCGCCGTAATAATTGCCGTCGCCGTCCGTACCTGCATCCTGCGCGCCCTCTGCGCCGCCGGCTGCCTGCTGCTCCTTATAGATCTTCTCCGCGATGGGATAGAAGGCCTTCTGCAGAGCCTCGGTGTCTGCCTTGATGGCCTCGGTGTCGCCGCCCTTAACGGTTTCCTTCAGCTTCTCGATTGCGGCATTCACGGGTGCCTTGTCTGCATCCGTCAGCTTGTCGCCAAGCTCGGTCATGCTCTTTTCCATCTGGAAGATCGCGTTCTCGGCATTGTTCTTCACCTCAACGGCTTCCTTCTGCTTCTTATCCTCTTCAGCAAACTTCTCTGCCTCGCGAACCGCCTTCTCGATATCCTCCTTAGACATGTTGGTGGAGGAGGTGATGGTGATGTGCTGCTCCTTGCCGGTACCCTTATCCTTTGCGCTAACGTTAACGATGCCGTTTGCGTCGATATCGAAGGTTACCTCGATCTGGGGAACGCCACGGGGAGCGGCGGGAATACCGTCCAAAACAAAGCGGCCGAGCGTGGTGTTGCCTGCAGCCATCTCGCGCTCACCCTGCAGAACGTGGATCTCAACGGAGGTCTGGCCGTCTGCCGCGGTGGAGTAAACCTGGCTCTTCTTTACGGGAATGGTGGTGTTTCTCTCAATGATCTTGTTAAATACGCCGCCGAGCGTTTCGATACCGAGCGACAGAGGCGTTACGTCCAGAAGAAGAACGTCCTTTACGTCACCGCCAAGAACGCCGCCCTGAATTGCCGCGCCGATGGCAACGCACTCGTCGGGGTTGATGCCCTTGAAGGGCTCTTTGCCAAGAAACTTCTTAACTGCTTCCTGAACGGCGGGGATTCTCGTCGAACCACCAACGAGAAGCACCTTGGAAACCTCGGATGCGGAAAGACCTGCATCGCGAAGCACCTTTCTGGTGGGCTCCATGGTTGCCTCAACGAGGTCATGCGTCAGCTCGTCAAACTTTGCGCGGGTAAGGGTTGCCTCAAAGTGCTTGGGGCCGGTTGCATCCGCGGTGATGAAGGGGAGAGAGATATTGGAGCTCATAACGCCGGAAAGCTCGATCTTTGCCTTCTCAGCCGCATCCTTCAGTCTCTGCAGAGCCATCTTATCCTTGCGGAGGTCGATGCCGCCGTTTTCCTGTGCGAAGGTATCTGCCATCCAGTGCATAACTCTCTCGTCGAAGTCGTCGCCGCCGAGCGCGTTGTTACCTGCGGTTGCAAGAACCTCGAAAACGCCGTCCGAGATGTCAAGCAGGGATACGTCGAACGTACCGCCACCAAGGTCAAACACCATGATCTTCTGCGACTCTTCCTTATCCATGCCGTATGCAAGTGCAGCGGCAGTGGGCTCGTTGATAATTCTCTTTACGTCAAGACCTGCGATCTTGCCCGCATCCTTGGTTGCCTGGCGCTGTGCGTCGGTGAAGTAAGCGGGAACGGTGATAACCGCGTCGGTAACGGTGGTGCCGAGGTAAGCCTCTGCATCGGCCTTCAGCTTCTGAAGCACCATTGCGGAGATCTCCTGGGGCGTGTAGCTCTTGTCATCAATGGTTACCTTAGAATCCGTTCCCATCTTTCTCTTGATGGAAGCAACGGTCTTATCGGGGTTGGTAACAGCCTGGCGCTTTGCCACCTGACCAACAAGTCTTTCGCCGTTCTTTGCGAAGGCAACAACGGAGGGCGTGGTTCTCGCACCCTCGGGGTTCGTAATAACGATAGGCTCGCCACCCTCAAAAACTGCAACGCAGGAGTTGGTGGTACCAAGGTCAATTCCAATAATCTTTCCCATGATTTAATTCCTCCAAATTTGGGTTTAATTTATTTTGATTTGAGAGCTTTTCTCTCATTTTTATAAGCTTTTGTAAATATTAGTTAGCGGTTTTTACCATTGCGAACCGAATGATCTTATTTCCCTTCTTGTATCCCTTCTGGAATACCTCAACGATCTCGCCCTCTCCGAGCGACTCGTCCTCCACGTGGAAAACGGCGTTATGCAGATTGGGATCAAAGGTTTCACCCACGGCGCCAACCGTTTCAATTCCGAGCTTTTCCAGCACGGTAGAAACGCTCTTTGCCGTCATCATAAGTCCTTCCTTCACCTTCTCGCCATCGTCATACATCGCGGCGCGCTCGAGATTATCAATGATCGGAAGCAGCTCGCCAACGGTGTCGGAAAGCGCATCGGCATAAACGGCGGCCTTCTCCTCTCTGGAGCGGCGGCGGAAGTTATCGTATTCAGCGGCCATGCGCAGGTATTTATCGTCCTTTTCCTTGAGCTCTGCCTCCAGAGCGGCAATGCGCTCCTCCGCAGTGGGCTCTGCCTTCTCTTCGGTTGCCGCCTCGGCGGTTTCCTCGATCGGCTCTTTCTTTTCGTCCTTCATAGTCATTCCCTTTCTTAGTATTTATCCTTTGGCTCGGGAAGACCCGGCTCTTCGTTAAACATACGGTCGATACCAAACGCAAGGCGGTTGATCATATCGATTACCTTGGAATAGTTCATTCGCTTCGGGCCGATAACGCCGACCGAAAGCTTTTTGCCCCCAACGAAAACGTCCTTGAAGATCAAGGTCGTGTTTTTCATCGCATCGGTGGAATTCTCCGCGCCGATATAAACGTGAATGCCATCGCTTTGCTCGATGGTCTGCGTTTCGATCACGTCCATCAGGCGATCCTTTTCCTCAAGAACACCGAGCAGATCCTTCAGCTCGGAAACGTCCGAATACTCGGGATAATCGAGAAGCTTGTTCACGCCATCCACCTTGATGTCTGCTGTGTCTACCTCGCTCATCGTTTCGTAGATGGCCTTCATCGTTGGATGCACGATCGCACCCGCCGCCCCCATAAAGGCCTCGAGCTTCATGATCAAGGGCATCGCAAGCCCATCGCTCGTCAGATTCGTCAGATAGATATTTGCGGCCTCGGTGAATCTCTTGAGATCCTCCGGCGAAAGCGTGAAGGAAAGGCGGATCGTTTTGGTTTTCACCGTGCCCGTGCTGAGCATCATAACCAGAAGAAATTCTCTTGCCGAGAGATACACGCTGTCAAATTTATTGACGCGCACCTGCCCCGCGCCGGACTTAAAGGCAATGCCCGTGTAATCCGTGAAGCTGGCGGCCAGGCGGGAAACCTCGGAGAGGATCTCATCCATCTCGGTGAGCTTATAGCGGAGCTGCTCATTGATCTCATCGATCTCAGAGCGCGTTGCCGTGTATTGGCGAACGAGCGAATCCACGTAAAAACGATAGCCAAGCTCGCTGGGCACGCGGCCCGCAGAGGTATGCGGCTGAACCAGGTATCCCATCTCCTCCAGATCCGCCATCTCGTTTCGGATGGTGGCGGGGGAAGCAGAGATCTGCATATCCGCCGCGAGATATTTGGATCCAACCGGCTCGCCGTGATGTATATGTGCATCCACGATCGCCTTCAGAATCTGCTGTTTTCTCGGCGTTAATCTTTTATCGTCCAAGCATCTCACCTCTCTTTTTGGATTTTTAGCACTCTTTGCGTTCAAGTGCTAACCACCGTGACTATAATATATACTATTTTTCCTAATGTGTCAATACTTTTTGCAAAAAAAGATTTGAATTTTTTGTTAAAATCCGCAATTCGGCAGTCTAAGTGCTAAAATTTGGTTAAAATCCGGGATGTTTTTAAGGAAGGTTTTCATAAGCAGAGCCAAGGATCGCCTTCCGCGCCTCAGGGGACGGACCGCGCCCTTCCGCCGAAGCAAAAAAGCACCTGCGGCCACCGAAAAAAGGCGCAGATGCTCTTTTTATTAACTTATAGGTTATATTATACTTATATCTTACTTTAACACAATATAATTCGTGTAAGCCTGCTTGCCATCGGCATCGGTGACCTCGGCGCGAACGAATTTTTCGCGCGGGGTAATTTTCTTGCGATGCTCGGTGAGGCCTTCGCCGCGCGAGCAATAGCCCTCGCTCCAGGCAACGTTGGTGAAAAGGCTGATGCGCGAAACGGGCGAGGAGCGAACAACGATCTCGTCACCCTCACGGGCGATATGCACCTCGGGCCCCTGCGTTGCATAAAATTTTCCCGCGCGCAGGGCGGCGATGATCTCCGCCTCGGAGGCATCCGCCTCGCATGCAAGCATCACGGCGGACTTGGTTTTATCGTCCTCGTAGTAATGCGTATCATCCGTTGCCATGAGGAGCATCGGCTTGCCGAGACAAGCGGCGAGGTCGGCAAAGCAACCCGAATAGGGGCGCGAGGATTCGCCCGCATCCGAAACGCTGTTATAGATCTCGGTGAGCATAACGTCCTTCAAAAGAAGCGCGATCTCGGGCTGATTTAAGGACCATGCGGGATGCGCCAGCACCGGCGTGCCGCCCGCGGCGATGATTTTCTCCACGATCTCTTCTGCGGGCAGGCGCGGCTCGCCTTCCACCATGGGATCGCGCTCGCATCCGAGAGCAAGAATGTGATAAACGCCCTCTCTGCCATAACAAAGATTCGTATCGTACTCAACACCCGAGAGGATCTTCAGCCCCGCGATCTCGCCACCCTCCGCAAAAAAATAGTGATCGGTAAGGGCGATGGCATCGTAGCCTGCGGCTTTATAAATTTCGGCGGCCTCCGCAGGGGTTTTCTTTCCGTCCGAGCAGGTGGTGTGCGTGTGAAAATTGATTTTCAAGCGATGGTTTCCGAATATATCCTTCATATAAATCTCTCCTTATTCCGCAGAAATATCGATCAGGGCAACGTCCTTTGCCTTCTTAACGAGGATCTGCTGCATCGAGCCGTCCGAAAGGCGGGGGAGGCGAATGTTTTTGAAGGTCACGCGCTCGATCTCGCATCCCTCCTTATCCAGCCCCTCCACGTAAATGGCGTTGATCTCGGTCTTTCTGCGCTCCCCGGTTTCCCAATGCACAACAAAGCTCTCGCCCGCCAGCGTCATATTTTCAAAATGGAAGTCCGAAAGATGCGCAAAGCTCGGCGCGGCAATGCCGTCGTTGTTATACCCAACGGTGCCGACAATGCGAACCATAGCGGCATCCGTATCGTACACGCGGATGTTTTTAATATAGCCGCCGCGCTTCTCGGCCGACTTGATATGAATGCCCCAAGCGGCGTTTTTCATATCGCAATCCCAAATCATAACGTCCTCAACGCCGCCGCTCATCTCGCTTCCGATCGCGATCGAATGGCCGCTTTTGGCAAAGCAATCAAAGGCGCGGATATTCTTTGTCTTTCGATTGATGATATTGCCCTCGGGATTCTTGCCGGACTTGATAGCAATGCAATCGTCGCCGGTTTCAAAGCAAGTGCCGAAGATCACCGAGTCCTCGGAGGAATCGGGATCCCATCCGTCACCGTTATGCACGGAGGAGGAATAGATATAGCATCCGCTCGTGATGATCTCGCGGGAATAAATGAAATGCACGTTCCAGCTCGGGCCGTTTGCAAGATAGAGCCCCGAGATCACGATGCGGCGGCAATTCGCCATCTGGATGAGGCGGCCGCGCGCACGGCCGGGAATCGTCCAAGCCGTTTCGCATTCCTTGATCGATTCGCCGAGCGAATCCATATAGTCCTTCATCTGCACCATTTCCTCGGCAATGATGCCATCGCAAAGCGGCGCGCCGCCGCCGATGACCGAGCCCTCGCCGCGCAGAATTACGTTCTCGCAGTTATAGCCCGCCGTGTGATCCAGCTCGCCAAGGTTTAAGAGCGACTGATAGCACATCTGCTCAATGCCCTCGAAGCGGCTCTTCACCTTGGGAAGATAATCGCGGAAGTCTGCGCTTCCCTGCAAAACGCCGCCCTTTTCGATATAAATATAAGTATTCGAATGCACAAAAAGACCGCCCGTTAAGAAAACGCCCTCGGGGATGTAAACGCAGTCTCCCTCTGCCGCCGCATCCAAAGCACTTTGGATCGCCTTGGTATTCATGGTTTTTCCGTCACCCACCGCGCCGAAGTCCAAAACGGAAAGGCGGCGGGGCATTTTCATGGTTTTCGCCTTCGCTTCGCCAACGAGCACTCTTTCCTCCCCACCGTCAAGATACACGGCAAAGGTATATTCCGTTTCGGGAGAAAGTGCCTTGCAGGTAAAATGCGTTTTGCGGCTCTCTGCCACCTCGCTCCCGTTCATGAAAAGCACGTAGCGCTCTCCCGCGGCAAGGGTTTTCACGCGGTCAAAATAGACCTGAATCTCATTCTCAAAAACAAGCGTTTCGATCATTTTCTTTTCCTCTTATCTCTTCTTACCATCGCTCAAGGGATGGCTTTTTCAGCCTCCCTTGTGCAAAGGGAGGTGGATTGCGTCAGCAAGACGGAGGGATTGTCAATTATATGCGGATCTTTCCCGCATCCAGATCCCAAATAATTTTTGCAATGGCATGCTCCTCGTTTGAAACGGAGAGCACAAGATCGGCGGCATTCTTCGCCGCCTCGGAGGCATTGGAAACGGCAATGCCGACTCTTGCCGACTCCAGCATAGAAACGTCATTATCGTAATCGCCAACCGCGATCGTGCGCGAGATATCCACGCCGCAGCCCCTTGCAATATGAGAGATCGCCGCGCCCTTGGTTGCGCCCTTGGGCAGGATCTCGTAGATCGTTTTTTCCGAGCGAATAAAATTGAATTTTTCCGCAAGAGGATGCGAGGTGAGAAGCTCCGCCGCCTTTTGCAGTCTTTCCACGTCCCTGTGGAGGAAAATCATTTTACCAACGGGCTCTTCCCGGTTGGTATAAGGGCAGACCTTATGAGGAAGCCCCGTGTTTGTGCGGAAATCCCGCTGTGCGGGATTGTCCTTGCAAAAATAAACGTTCGTGGCCGTGTTCAGCTGAATACCAACGTCGGGAAGCGCGCGGTCGATCATCTCGGTCAGCACCAGCGACTCCTCGGGAAGCTCGTTGAAATGCACGAAGGTATCCGTTTCGTAATCGTAAACGCCCGCACCGTTGAAGCATCCGATCGGCGCATTCGGCTGCACCATGTTGTAGATCGGAAGCGCCGCGCTCGGCACGCGCCCCGTGACAAAGGTGAAGCGCCCGCCCTCGGACTTAAAATACTCAATGGCCTCTTTATTTTCTTTCGATATGGTCTTGTCGTTACGCAGAAGCGTTCCGTCCAGATCCGTACAAATCAGAATTCCTTCAAATTTTTTCATTTCCGATTCCTTTATTGTAATTTCAAAGTCGTGTTCTCAAAGTCCCAGCTCGGAGAGAAAGGCTGCCGCCGCCATCGCCTCCGCCTCGGTGATCCTATGGTTTGCACAGAGCTCTCTTGCACCGCGGCGAATACCGCCCTTAAAGAGAATGCGGCACCACCTGCGCACCTGCATCAGGGGAAACAGCCACGGATGCCGATTCAAAACGGGATAGGTACACCGCAGCAGCTCCATCGGCGCAAAAATTCTTGAGAGCGCATAGCCGATGCGACCGCCGCGCGCCTTTTGCTTGAGCAAAACGCTGTTATCCACCGTTCCGTAAACACCGCCCGAAAGCAAATATTGCTCGGTTTTTAAGGTAAGCGCGGTGTGCGCATCCCCCATAAACCAAACGCGGCAAAGCGCCATCACGTTTTCAAAAAACAGAGAAAGCCCCGCCTCCGAAAGGAGAGAGCGCGCACCTTCAAAATCCGTTTCTCTTCTCGTTTGCAGAATAAAAAGATCCAAAAAGGGCTTAACGCCGCATCCGCCGTTTTCAAAATGATACGCCATATGCGCCACGTGATGGAAGACAAAAAACGCATCCGAAAGCACAAAACGCAAACAATGGTTTGCATCTTCCTCGGCATAGTCCCAAACGCGGGCAAGAACCTTGTCATACGCCGAGACGGTGCTTCGGAGATTATAATGCAATTCAAGATGCGTGCCGGAGGGCGAATAGAGGTGGATATCGTGATATTTTTTGTTTCCATCCACGCGGTAGCCCGCGCGACCTGCGAGCACGTCGCAGGCGTGATCAAGATCCTCCTCGCGCACAAGAATATCAACGTCGCAGCTGCTTCTGTGCCAAGGCTCGGGATAACATTCCCGCATCACCGCGCCCTTCAGAGGAATATGCGGAATTCCCTCCTCCGAAAAAATGCGAAGGATCTCGCCCTGCGCATGCATCAGCGTTTCATGGCGATAGATGCCCATCATCTGCGCGCGCTCGCAGGCCGCCTTCATCGCGCGCACTCTTTCATCCGCGCGCGCCGCCTCGCTCTCAAAAATATCCGTTTTCAGGAGTGCGGAGGCCGCAACGTGCAGAAAATCCTGCTTTTTCGCCATATTCATAACCGCCGAAATCTCTGCGAAATCCGAGGGAATCTCCATCTTCTCGCCCATGATCTCCGAGCGAAGCAGAGAAAGAAGCATTTCCGTGCTTTTCATAGCCGCACCTCCGTCTTTTTTATCCTTAAAAGTATAGCATATTTTAAAAGGTAAGTCAATATATTTGAAATTCAATTTATAATTGATTGACAACGCGCAAAACCTATGGTACAATGAAAGAAAAACCGGGCAAAAGCCCAAAACGGAAGGAAAACGACCATGGCAGAGATCATCAACCACGGCGGCCGCCCCGCCATTTCCGTGAACGGAGAAATTTATCCCCCGATGATGGCAACCATCCGCACGATGGAGGAAGGAAAAAGAATCCTTTTTGACGAGGAATATTTTGAGGCGCTCGGCAAGAGCGGCATCCGCATCTTCTTCCTGCTCTGCGACACGGTTTGGAGAAGGCCCAATGCCCTGGAGCTTTTCAAAATCGAAGCCGAGTCGCTTCTGAAGGTCGTTCCCGATGCGAAGATCGTTGTCCGCATGGGACTGCACCCAACGAACGAATGGATCGAAGCGCATCCCGAGGAGTGCATTGAATACTCGGACGGCGCGCGTCCCGGCGTTCACCTCTTCTCCGAATCCTTTGAATCCGATCTTCCGATGCATTATTCCCTCTGCTCCGATAAATGGAGAGAGGATGCGGGCAAGGCGCTTGCCGAAACCTGGAAGCTTCTGATGGAGCTTCCCTATGCCGATCATATCATCGGCTGCTTCCTCGCCGCAGGCGGCACGAGCGAATGGTACTATATGCTTGAGGTCGTGGACGAAGAAAACAAGCGCGTGCTGGATCACAGCGAGTCCTTCCGCCGCCATTTCTCGCGCTATCTGACCGAGCGCTACGGCACGGATGAGGCACTGCAGAAGGCCTGGAAGAATCCGAGCGCCACCCTGAAAAATCCCCCGATCCCCGATTACGAGGCGCATTATTTCGCAAGCCGCGTGGACTATGATTGTGCCTTCCCGCCGATGCGAATGTATACGAACAAGCCCGTGCCGCCGCCTCCCACGAACGGAACGAGCGCAGGCGCATTCGCGGATCTGGATAAGCATATGGACGTTTACGATTTCTATCGCGCCTGGAATCTTGGCTCGGCCGAATCGGTGCTCTATTTTGCAAAGGTGATCAAGGATCTGACGCCCGATCAGCTCGTTGGCGCGTTTTACGGCTCGCAGGGATGCACCGAATATCTCTCCGCCGGCACTGCCGCAGGCACCGTGAAGGTGCTGGAAAGCCCCTATATTGATTTCCTTGCCGCCCCCGGCGTTTACGAAAACCGCCAGCCCGGAGGCCAGGAGGGACAACGCGAGGTGCAGGATTCCTTTGCCCTGCATAACAAGATCTATATCGTGGAGCAGGACACGAGAACCTTAAAGGAAAACCGCTACTTCATGAACTGCGCAGAGATCTTCGATATGACCGACACCTTGAACGTTATGAAGCGCGAGTTCGGAAGAAACATTGCCGAGGACGTGCAAGCCTGGTGGTTTGATCAGCTGCTCGGCCGCCCGAGATACAAGTACCCCGAGATCTATAAGCTCATAGAATGTCAACAAAAGATTGCAAAAGACGCATATTCTCTCGACAGAACCAAGAAAAACGAGATCGCCTTTATCTTTGATGAGGACAGCATCTGCGCCGCATCCCGCCAGACCTTCCGCGACACCGTGGAGGATATGAGAAACTATCAGATCCACCGCATCGGCGCATCCGTTGATCAATATTACCACAACGACATCGACCTGGAAACGATGCCCGCCTACAAGATGTACGTTTTCTTCAACACCTACGTTCTGACGAAGGCGGAGCGCGAGGCGATCAAGAAAAAGCTCAAAAAGGACGGCGCCGTTGCCGTATTCCTGCACGGAAGCGGCTTTATCGATCCCGATGCCGAGCCCCACAATTCCGTTTCGCACATGGAGGATCTGACGGGCATTTCCTTTGCGCTCGAGGATCATTATTTCGATCCCAACTTCCGCTGGAACGGCGAGAGCCATCCAATCTCCGCAAATCTTGACAAGCGCGAGATCTTCGGCATTTTCTCCCGCCAAAGACACGAGATGCTGGCGCGCCGCCGCATCGACGGATACTCGAAATTCCCGCCCTACCTCTACCCGATGATTTACGCCAAGGATGAGAAGGCAACCCACCTCTCCTATTTTCTGACGAGCGGCTTCCCTGCCGTTTCCGTGAAGGAAATGGACGGCTACACCTCGGTTTACTACGGATCGAAATCCATCTCCAGCAGCGTTCTGCGCGAGCTTGCGCGCTTCGCGGGATGCCATATCTACACCGAGAGCGACGAGGTGATCTACCCCGGCAAAAACTTCGTTACCTTCCATGCCGATTCCACGGGAACGAAAAAGATCCGCTTCCCCCGCCCCGTAAGCGTTTTTGAGGTGTATGAAGAAAAGAGCTACGGCGAGGGCGTCACGGAGATTGAATTTGAAGCATACCTGGGCGAAACGAAAACCTTTAAGGTAACGGAGAATTAAGCAATGATAGAAATCCGCAAATTAAAAAAGGACGATATGGAGGAGCTTTTCGACCTCCTCAACACCACCTTCGGCACAAAATACGGCCGCCCGATGCACTTTGATCTCGAGCAGCCGAAAATGTGGGTGAAGGACGATCTGCACATGGAGCGCCACATCGCCGTTTTTGAGGACGGAAAGATGGCCGCCGTTGTCGGCATCTATCCTCTTCCTGCCGTGATCGGCGGCGAGAAATTCCTCTTCTGCACCACGGGCAACGTTGCCACCCTGCCGCAATACGAGGGCAAGGGCTATTTTTCCAAGCTCTTCCCCCTCGCCATCGAGGAGGCGAGAAAGCAGGGCGCGGTTTCCGCGCGCCTTGGCGGCGCAAGACAAAGATACGGGCGCTATGGCTTTGAGCCCTGCGGCCCTGCCTATGAATTCCGCATCACCGATCATAACGCAAAATACACCCGCGCCGCCGAAGGCATCATGCTTGAGGAAATCAAGCGCGAGGACGAAGAAGCGCTTGCTTTTTGCAACGCGCTGATGAAGAAAAAGCTCTTCTACGTGGAGCGAAGCACCGAGGAGGGCCACCGCGACGTGTATCTCGCGCTCTGCTCCAAGGAGGCAAAGCCCTTCCTTGTCAAGAGAAACGGCACGCCGATCGGCTATATTTCCGCCAAAGGCAATTTTTCCGCGATCTTTGAGTTTTCCATGGAGGATGAGGCGGATATCCTGGCCGCCTCTGCGGCCGCCGCGCTTCAAAACGAAAACAAAATGACAAGCGTGATCGTTCCTCCAACGATGCCGAAGGCAATCGCGATTCTGCAGGCCGCGGCGCAGGAGATTTCGCTCTGCCATCCCTCGCGCTTCTGCATTCTGCAATACGAGCGCCTTGTCAACCGCCTTTTGAAGGTGAAGGAATCGCTCCTTCCCCTGCCTTCCTGCGACCTCGTTTTGAAAATTGAGGGCGGCGAATGCCTCCATCTGCACACGGGCGCAGACGGCGCGTATTGCAAGTCCACCGACAAAGCCCCCGACCTCACCCTGCCGCACCTTGAGGCGCAGAGATTTTTATTCGGTATGCGGGCTGACGATCTCTTGGCACCCCTTCCTGCCGAGAAGCAATTCGCCCTGCGAAATATCCTCCCCCTGCCTCTCACCTGGGCAACAAACGATTACGTATAGCGTGTTATCCTCAACGGAGAACACGCATCGAGATAAATCCCTTGAGGGATTTTCGATATGTTGCTAATGCAACTCGATATGCCTGCGGC
>JAZQWS010000117.1:0-1235 GCA_045632465.1 Eubacteriales bacterium | reverse complement strand
CTCCTGATGCCGCAAAACGCCTATATCGGGCTTTTGATCGGAACGTTCATCTTCTCGGTTGCGGCAGGTCTGTGCGAGGTGCTTCTGAGCCCCACGGTTGCCGCCATTCCCTCGGATAACCCCGGGCGGGATATGAGCCTTCTGCATTCGCTCTTCGGCATCGGCGTTTTCTCCGTGGTAATTTTCAGCGCGCTCTTCCTTCGCATCTTCGGAACGCAGCATTGGAACATCCTGATGTTCATTCTCGCCGCGCTTCCCATTCTCTCGGCAGTTCTCTTCATGATCTCCCCGATTCCGGATATGAGTGGCGAGGCCGATACCTCCGCAAAAACGGAGGGCTCGAGAAAGCGCACGGTTGGCCTCTTCCTTTGCATTCTCTGCATCTTCTTCGGAAGCTGCGCAGAAAACTCGATGAGCATCTGGCTCTCCAGCTTTATGGAAAGCGCGCTCGGCATTGACAAGGCGATCGGCGACATCCTCGGCGTTGCGGGCTTTGCGCTCCTGCTCGGCCTGGTGCGCATCGTTTACGCACGCTACGGAAAAAGCATCCAACCCATCCTTCTCTTCGGCATGATCGCCGCCACCGCTTGCTACCTCGTTGCAGGTCTTGCGCCCGGCGCGGTCGTTCCCTTCATCGCCTGCATCCTGACAGGGCTCGTAACCTCGATGCTCTGGCCGGGAACGCTGATCCTGATGGAGGAAAAGATCCCCTCCGCAGGCGTTGCCGCCTTTGCGATCATGGCCGCCTCGGGTGACTTCGGCGCGGCCGCCGCGCCCCAGCTGATCGGCATCGTGGTGGACGTAACCGCCGCCTCCGATCTTGCCGCAAGGCTCTCCGAAGCCCTCGCGCTCACGCCCGAGCAGATTGGCATGCGCGCCGCCATGCTCGTCACGGCCATCTTCCCCTTCATCGGAATCTTTATCGTTCTCACAATCATGCGATTCTTTAAGAAGGGCGCAGAAGAGAAGACCTCTTGATTTTCCTATATATAAAAAAGAGTAACCAAAGCATTTTCGCTCGGGTTACCCTTTTTTTATTCAATTATGCCGGAAGGCGAAAGCCCTTAATACACCTCAATCACGTCCATATCCTCTGCCGCGTGGATCGGGAAGGCAAATTTGCCGCTCTGCGCGAGCGCGCGGATATCCCTCTCCTTGCGGAGCTGATAATGGTTGAAGATCACCTGCTTGGTTTTGCATTTTTCAAGGCAGGGAGCGATCGCCTCCGCGCCAAA
>JAZQWS010000116.1:0-1482 GCA_045632465.1 Eubacteriales bacterium | reverse complement strand
TCGATCACGATGGAGGGCAAAAGCGTGCAAACGGCGGCACTCGCCGTGGAAACCACGAGGCGCAAAACGTTTGCGCTATCGCGCTCCTCTCTTTGCGCACTGATCTCGGCAGACATACTGCTGTAAGTAACGTTGATCATCGTGGAAACCGTGTTATAGAAGAGATAGGTTGCCGCGCAGTAGATAAACTTAAAGGTCTGATTTTCTCCACCGAGCGGGAAGAAAACGAGGCCGAAGGCCACAACGAGAAGGCAACCGCCGAGCAGAATATAGGGGCGGCGGCGGCCCATTTTCGTGTGCGTGTTATCGCTGATCATGCCCATCAGCGGATCGCTGATCGCATCGAAGATTTCGGAAATAAGAACGACGATACCCGCAAGGAAGGGATTCAGCTTAATGAAATCCGTTAAGAAAACAAGGTAAAGAACGCCGATGAGCGCCTGCCCGCCGCCGCCGTAAAAATCCGCCAGGGCAAAAAATCCCTTTTCGCCCTTTTTCATGGTTTTTAAAGAATTGCTTTTCATACCATACTCTCCGCTATCAATTTTAATTTTTCAAGGGAAGAACGAATATCCCGATAAGGGGCTTTTGTTTTTTGCTCAATCACGGTATATTCGCAACCAACCGCGCGCGCGGCCGCAAGAACCGAGGCAAAGTCGATCACCCCATCGCCGATCGCCGCATTCACGCCGAGAACGTCCAGCCCACGTTTTTTAAAGGTCAGATCGCGCAGATGGATGCCGAGAAGCCGATTGCCGAAATCGCGGATCTGGCGCGCGGGATCGATGCCGCATTTTGCCGTCCAATACGTATCATGCACAAATTTGATTTTTTCCGTCCGAGCCAGAAGCTCGTCCATACGGCGCTTTCCGTTTGAAAGACCTACATATTCCCAGTTGTGGTGATGATAAGCAAGGGTAATGCCGCGCTTTGCATAGGCCTCGCAGGCCGCGTCAAGCGATGCAACGAAGCTATAAAACTTCTGCTCTTTTCCGAGAATGCACCCGAAGGGGAGCATCGAAATCACCACGTTTTTGCATCCTGTGATATTACAAAAATCCACAACCGCATCGGAATGCAGAAAGACGTGCTTCGGCTTCACCTGGATCGAAACGATCTCAATCCCAAATGCATCTATAAGCGCACGAAGCTGCTCTGCGTTTTCCCGCGTGAAATCCATTCTCGCAACCTCGAATCGCCGGATCCCAAGCTCAATCAAGGGAAGATACGCCGCGCGGATACTCTTTTTCTGTTCCTTCCTTATCGTGAAGGTCTGAACGCCAAAATCCATATTTAACACGCCCTCGTTCCGTTTTTATAATTGAGTGTCAGCGTTTTTCCGCCGAAGCTGAACGCAATCTCTTCTGCTTTTCTCTCAACCTTTCCATCGACGTATGCACTCTCGTATCTTGCGTAATCCACGTCAACGTCCTGTCCGTTCAGCTTAAAATGCTCACTATACTTTACATCGAAGCTCTTTTC
>JAZQWS010000115.1:0-5534 GCA_045632465.1 Eubacteriales bacterium | reverse complement strand
GATATTTACTCGGCAAAATAATTTTCTCATCATCTCGCCAAAAAGCAAAAAATCCAAGTCGCATGCTTCGGGTTTCTAAGGACAGTTCTTACAATAATTTAGCAGAAAGATAAACGGTTACAGCCAGAGGCTCCCTTGTGTAAAGGGAGCTGTCAGCGAAGCTGACTGAGGGATTGTTTTAGCGCGGAATTTAGCTTTTACAATCCCTCCGTCACGGCGTTGCCGTGCCACCTCCCTTTACACAAGGGAGGCTTTTTTCTTGCCCGTAAGTGCGCACTTGCTCACCACCAAAAGTGGTAACATAATGGAAAAGAGCCGATACGGAAATAAATCCATATCGGCTTTTTTGCTGTCCTTTAGCACCCGACGCACAGGACTTGGATTTTTTGAATTTTCCTATGATACAAGCTTTCATATTTGGCTTTTATAATAAACGTGCAGCTGTAAAAAACTATATCTTTACCATTAACAATTGATGGCAAATCGCCCTCAGGGATATAATGATGATTGGGCATATCAAGGAGCCGCTTTGACATTTTCCCCCGATTCAATTCTTCACAAGGAAAATTCATTTTGTCATTGTGCGCCAAGAACCGAACGACGGTATGCGCCCGGAGTCATCCCCGCGTAACGCTTGAAAAAAGTGTTGAAATAATACTCGTTACAAAAATGCATCTCCTCGCTGATCCCCGCCAGCGTCCACGAAGGATCCGCAAGCAGTTTTTCGATATGACGGCAACGCGCGCTCCGCGCATATTCCGCCACCGTGCATCCCTCCTCGCATAAAAATATGCGAGTTAATTGCTTTTTTCCCAGATGGCAATAATCGGCAATCTCATCAACCGAAACCGCATAACAAATATTATCCTCAATATATTGCTTTGCAAGCTTTAAACGCATATCCCCAAAGGGTTCAGCCGCCGTCTCGGCAACCGCGGACGGAAGCAACCGCAAGATTTGAAGGATACACTCAAGCAAACGACCGCAGATCAGCGCCGTATGATACGGCTTTCGTTCCCTATTTTCTTTTTCAATAGTGGCAATATTCTCACGCACCATGGTCGGCATCTCGGATAAAAAGTATGCGCCCATTTCGGAGATCAGCCGCTCCGCCATACCGTTGCTTTTCAGCTCGAAGGTAATAGAATATTTTTCCGTTTCATTCGCTTCCTCGGTCAAACTGTGGTAGGATTGAGGAGCGATCACCAAAAGGCTGCCCTCGGCAAGCCGCACGCGCTTTTCTTCGACCTCGTAGATCTGATATCCTTTTTCAATGATATGTATCTCAACACATTTGTGATAATGTCTCTTTCTCGTAATATTGGGTTTGTCGTTTTTCGAGGCAATCCGCTTCAAAAAGCATTGCAAAATTCCGAATTCTTCCAGTGCAACCGCGCTGTGATAAGAGTCATTTTCGGGTTGCTTAAAAACGATCTTCAAAACATATCCCCTCTTCCCGCTTTTTTCCTTTTCATTATATCACGTATTTATAATTTTTTCAATCAAAATGTCCATTTTTCATAAAAACACGTCTTGCGCGCGAATTGCTTTTGATGCACGCGCGTGGTATAATGTTTTTGATCTTAGAAAAGGAGCAAGCTATGGATATTTTCACTACGATGATCACCCCTTATACCTCTGACGGCAAGGTGGATTACGACACGGCGATCCAATACGTGGATTGGTATTTTGAAAACGGACTGACGGGTATTTTCGCCATCTGCCAGTCCAGCGAGATATTTTATTTATCCTTGGAAGAGCGAATCGAACTCAATCAAAAGGTCTATGCCCATGCAAAAGCTTTAGAAAAAAGCTCCGGCAAGCAATTTACCGTTGTTTCCTCCGGCCATATCAGCGAAAGCCTTGAGGATCAAATCAAGGAGTTGAACGCCGTGTGGAAATCCGGCACCGATGCATTGATCCTCATCACCAATCGCCTTGATCCCCATAACGAGGGAGACGACGTTTTTATCTCGAATGCAGAAAAAATTATCGCCGCCCTTCCAAGCGACGTCAAGCTCGGTCTATATGAGTGTCCCTACCCCTACAAGCGACTCGTTACGCCAAAGATCCTCGATTGGTGTCTTTCCACGGGAAAATTCTACTATATGAAGGACACTTCCTGCGATGCGGCCATCATGGCAGACCGATGCCGTCAGCTTAAGGGTAGTCCATTCAAGCTTCTCAACGCCAATTGCCAAACCCTTTTGGAATCCATGCGCAACGGCTGTGACGGCTATTGCGGTATTATGTGCAATTATCACCCGCGCCTCTATGCATGGCTGGGGCAAAATTTCGAAAAGGATCCCCAAACGGCCGACCTTGTGCAATCGGTTATCGGTACGTTCGGCTTTACCGAAGTAGGACTTCCCTATCCCTTGACCGCAAAGTATCATATGAATCTGTGCGGTATTCCTACCGAAAATATTGCGCGTAACAGAGAAAGCAGGGAGCTGACAGACTACGCGCAATCTTGCATGGAGCAAATGAAATTGCTTACAGATACTTTAGAAAATTATTTAATGGAAGAGAAAAAATGAGTAAGTATTCTTTAGGACTTGATTTTGGAACTTTGTCGGTAAGAGCAGTTATCATTGATATTGAAACCGGAAATGAAATTGCGACCACGGTTTCCGAGTATGCGCACGGTATCATGTCCTCGTTTTTTATCGACGGATCAAAATTACCTGCCAACTATGCTCTTCAGCATCCACAAGATTACCTCGATTCGATGATTTCCGCGATTCGAGAATGTATTGACAGATCGGGGATTTCGCCTGAGTTTATTATAGGTGTGGGAGTTGATTTTACTGCCTCCACTGTTTTGCCCGTCACCAAGGACGGTACGCCGCTCTGCTTCACGGAAAAATTCAAGAATACACCGCACGCATATGTCAAGCTTTGGAAGCATCACGCCGCACAGCAGGAGGCAGACGATATCAACCGCCTTGCCAATAGCACTAATGTAGAGTGGATCAAACGCTACGGCGGCACGATTTCGTGCGAGTGGCTATTTCCGAAGGTGCTGGAGGTGGTTCGTGAGGCCCCCGAGGTTTACAATAGCACGTTCCGATTTATTGAGGCAGGGGATTGGATCGTATGGATGCTCACAGGCAGAGAGTCTCACTCGGTCTGCACGACGGGATTCAAGGCACTCTGGGATGAAGAATGTGGATATCCGGACAGTGCGTTTTTGAAAGCTCTGCACCCATCCTTGGAGAATGTCACGAAAACCAAAATATCGAATCATGTGATCAAGCTCTCAGAGAATGCGGGACATATTACCGAGCATGCCGAAGAAAAATTCGGATTAAAGGCAGGAACTCCCGTATCTCCTGCGTTTATTGATGCACATGCCGCACTTCCCGCGCTTGGGGTCACACGAACGGGCGAGCTGCTGATGATCATCGGCACCTCAACATGTCATATTCTTTTGAGTGATAAAAGCGCTTACGTTCCGGGTATATCGGGATATGTCAAGGACGGCATTGTTGATGGATTATATGCTTTCGAGGCGGGGCAGGCCTCTGTGGGAGATAGTTTTGAGTGGTTTATTCAAAATTGTATTCCGGTGACTTATTTTAATGCTGCCGCAGAGCAGGGCATAAATATACATAAATACCTTCGAAAAAAGGCAGCCGCTCTTCCACCGGGATCGAACGGACTTTTGGCGATCGATTGGTTCAACGGCAACAGAACTCCGTATGTTAACGGGAATCTGAGCGGAACGATCGTTGGATTGAATTTGAATACCGCTCCCGAACAGATATATCGCGCGTTGATAGAGGCCACTGCGTACGGCACTAGGAGAATCGTCGATATATATGAGAAAAACGGCATCAGAATTAATAAGATCTATGCTGCCGGAGGCATAGCCGAGAAGGATGAGCTGCTTATGCAGATTTATGCGGACGTTCTGGAGCGGGAGATCTTTTTGTCAGGTACAGCCCAGGCATGTGCATACGGCAGCGCGATCTTGGGAGCGGTCAATCAAAACGGCTTCCCTTCTCTTGTAATCGCCTCCGACAAACTCGGCAAGGTAGGCGCAAGAACATACAAACCTAACCCGGAAAATTCAAGAGCTTATGCGACATTGTATAAGGAATACGAAACACTCTGCGAATTTTTCGCAAACAGTGATAATAAAACTATGGAAATACTTAGAAACGGAGAACTACTATGAAGGGGTATCATCTATGGAGCTACGCGCCCTACCGCCCTCTGTTAACGAATGTCGGAGATATTTATATTTGCCGCGTTGTTCCCCATAAAAATGCAATCCATTTCGAATGGTTGGATACCGGCGATGCGAGTTATAACGTTTTTTATCGCGAACGCGGCGCAGACATTTTTTCAGAGGCAGGCACGGCGACAGGAACGGAATATACCATTCACGGACTTACCATAGACACCGACTACGAATTTTTTGTTGCTACCGAGAAAAAGAAAAGCCGCATTCGTCTTGCGCGTTGCGGTGAAACCATTGGAACCGTGGTCAATTATCTGCACCCCGACGACGAGGCTTACGCCTTTTCGGGGCGTTGTCTCTGCTCCCCCTCGCTGGTGCGCCATCCCGAAGGCTATCTTCTTGCCTCGATGGACCTCTATGCAGGAGGGCATCCGCAAAACCTGACTCTCATTTTCCGCTCGGATGACAACGGAAAAAGCTGGCGCTATGTCAGCGAGCTGATGCCTTGCTTTTGGGGCAAGCTGTTTATTCATAAAAAAGAACTGTATATGCTTGCTTGCTCAACAGAATACGGCGATCTTCTAATAGGCAAAAGCCTTGACGGTGGTAAAACCTTCCCTGCGCCTGTGACGCTTTTGCGCGGCTCCAACGGCAAAAACGGAAATAGCGGCGTACATAAAAATCCGCAAAACGTCTTCTATCATAACGGACGCATTTATGAAACGCTGGAATGGGGCGCTTGGGCAAATAAAGAATATTGCCATGCAGCAATGGTTATGTCCTGTGACGAAAATGACGATCTGCTGTGTCCGGAAAGCTGGAGCTTTTCTGAGCCGCGCACGTTTTCCCGATTTAATTCTTCCGTGGCAGCTCTCCCGAACGCAACGATGACGATCGAAGGCACGCTAACCCTTTCTCCGAACGGAAAGCTTCTCAACATCATGCGATTCGGAAAATATCATCATGCACTCGCCTATGAAGTGAACGTTTCGGATCATGATGCCCCCCTGACGTTTTCACATTGCATTCGCTTCCCCGCCAACTACTCTAAATTTATGATCAAATACGATGATATTTCGCATCGCTACTATTCCATCGGAACTATGGCATATGATCCCGATAACGTTTCAACACGCGATTATCTTGCGCTCTTGGTTTCGCGCGATTTAGAGCATTGGGAGGTTGCCCGTGCGCTCCATGATTATCGCGGAATCGACACCGCGCATATTGGATTTCAGTACGTGGATTTTGAATTTGACAATGAGGATATCATCTATTTGTGCCGCACCGCCATCAACGGCGCGCATAATTATCACGATAGCAACTATTCAACGTTTCATCGGAT
>JAZQWS010000114.1:0-3397 GCA_045632465.1 Eubacteriales bacterium | reverse complement strand
TGTAGACTACGAGTTTGATAGGTCGTAGATGTAAGCACAGTAATGTGTTCAGTTGAACGATACTAATAGACCGAGGGCTTGAACTGTTGTTTTGTGACAGCAGAAAAGCTTCGCTTCGCATAACGTCTCGTTTCTCCCTTTCTTCGGTTTTCTGTGAGCATTTCAATTTGCTCTTCTTATATTGGGTTTCGCAATAGCGAGGCCTTTTTTATTTTATTTTTACAGGAGAACAAAAGCGCCTGCGATTTTCATCGCGGGCGCTTTTGCATTATGAATAAAGCGTTTTTTTAATTAACGCTCTGCTGGCTTCAGATAAGATTTATCAACGAGCGCATCCGGAGCATTTTTTGCAATGCTTGCTATGCCGTTTTTGCAGCTCGATTTTGTTGTGTAGCCTTGGGAGTGAACAATGCAGCTTCCGTTCGGTGCATAAAGGCGGAATCTGTATTGACCGCCCTTGTCTAAGTAAATTTCCCATTTTGGGAACCCAACAGGGGTAAAGGTTTTCAAGGTCGTATCCTCAATCGGAGCTTTGGGCGCATTTGCGGCAATGCTCTTGATTCCGTTCACGGCAGAGGTCGAAGAGGAATAGATCTGCGAGGTTGCAACGATCACGCGGTTGGGGGCATAAAGATTGAAAACAAATCGACCATCCTTGGCCTTTTTGATCTCGAATCGAGCCAGCGCGCGTCCGCTTTTTGCCTCTGCTTGTGCAATTTCCTCGGATACATCGCCGGGTGCCTCCGTAAAGGATGCATCGATTTCCTCATCCGTTTTCTCGGCGGGAGCATCTTCTTCTATTTTCTCAGAAACTTTTTCTTTAGGTTCGGATTTTTCCTTTTTTGCCACAGGTTTTGCGGCCTTCTTAGTTTCTTTTTCTGCAGGGGCTTTTTTAGGTTTGGGTGCTTCTTTCGTAATCTCGCTCTTTTCTGCCTTCGGCTTCTCTGTGAGAATACCGGCCGCAATCAGCTCGGCCTCCTCCGCCTCTCGCGCCGTTTTGGCATCCATTGCTTTTTGTGCGGCATCCTTTTTTCTTCCAAACAACTTCTTAAAAAACGACATTTCTTGCCTCCCAAATAATATATCTATATTTATTGTAGCACAATTTGCTTGTAAAGGCAAGAGGAAAATAAAAAACAATTATAAATTTGCATCTCAATTGCAAAGTTTCCGCAAAGCTGCCAAAGCTTCTTTGATTCCGCCAACCTCGTCGATCAACCCACACGAAACCGCTTCCTCGCCCTCAAGAATCGTCCCAATGTCATTCACAAGCGTGTCCGTTCGTCCCAAAATATCGCGGAAATAGTCCTCCTTTACCGCGCTGTGCGAAACGATGAAGCGAATGATCCGATCCTGCATCTTTTTCAGATAATCAAAGGCTTCCGGCACGCCAAGAACCAGCCCTTGTGTCCGCACGGGATGGATCGTCATTGTCGCGCTGGGAACGATAAAGGAGCGATCCGCGCTTACCGCGAGCGGAACGCCGATCGAATGTCCGCCACCGAGCACGATCGAAACCGTTGGCTTATTCATGCTCGCAATTACCTCCGCGATCGCCAACCCGGCTTCCACATCGCCTCCCAGCGTGTTGATCAGTATCAAAATCCCCTGCACGCGGTTGCTTTGCTCCAGGGAAGCAAGCAAGGGAAGAACGTGATCGTATTTCGTGCTTTTCTGGTTGCTGTCCAAAGCATAATGCCCCTCGATTTGCCCAATGATTGGCAGACAATAAAAGGCATCCTCCGTGCCTTCGGGGGTGGGAAGATCGGTTCTTATAGCCATAGCCTCCGGATTTATTCCTCCATTTGTTTGTTTCTCCTCGTTCATGCTTTGTCCTCCAAATTTTTTTGTTAGTTTTCCTTGAATAATTTCGGATTATGCATTGATTTTCTCGTTTGGTTATGTTATAATATATCCGTATTAAAATGCATAAAAGCAAAGGAGTTATAAAAATGAAAGAAATTTTGGTTGAAACCTCTGCAAGACACATTCATCTTACGCAGGAGGCAGTTGACGTATTGTTTGGTAAGGGATATGTCCTGACCAATAAGAAGGATCTCTCTCAGCCCGGCCAGTTCGCTTGCGCCGAGAAGCTTGATGTTGTAGGCCCTAAGGGCAAGATCAAGGCTTCCATCCTTGGCCCCACTCGTCCCGCAACGCAGGTTGAGCTTTCCTTGACCGATGCACGTGCAATTGGCGTAAGCGCCCCCATTCGCGAGAGCGGTTGTATTGACGGAACTCCCGGATGCAAGCTTGTAAATCCCGAGAACGGTGCAGAGTATGAGATCGTAACCGGCGTTATTGCCGCAAAGCGCCATATTCACCTCACCCCCGCAGATGCTGAGGAAATCGGCGTTGCTGATAAGCAGATCGTTAGCGTTAAGGTAAACACCGCTGACCGCGCAACCATCTTCGGTGATGTTGTTTGCCGCGTAAGCGATAAGTTTGCAACCGCTATGCACATCGATACCGACGAGTCGAATGCCGCTTGCGCTTTCGGAAATGTTTACGGTGTTGTTATTAAGTAATTTATGAAAAAGATCAAGTTGCTTTTTCAGGGCGATAGCATCACAGATGCGGGAAGAGATCATCGCAATTACCACGATATGGGCAAGGGCTACCCGAAGTATGCCTCTGAGCTGATTACGGAGGCTTGTCCCGATACCGAGTTTGAGTTTATCAATTTCGGCATCAGCGGCAACCGTACCTGCCAGCTTTTTGACCGTCTGTATACGGATGCGATTGCTTTTCAACCGGATGTGATTTCGATCCTCATCGGCATTAACGATATCTGGCATCGTTACAGCGCGGGCCGCATCGCAACCACCGATCTACAAATCGAAACGAACTATCGCGCCATCCTCGCACGTCTGAAGAAGGAAACGAACGCAAAGATCGTAATCCTTGCGCCCTACATATTGGATGCAGAGAAGGGTGAGGAGCTCAGAGCGGATCTCGCAAAGCTTCTTCCCATCATTCGCGGCCTCGCCGAGGAATATGCTGATGTTTATATTCCCTTGGATGAGCTCTTCGATGAAGCAATGAAAACACAGCCCGCGCCGTGTTATTATTCGGATGACGGTGTGCATCCCAACGCGGCCGGCGCTGCGTTTATCGGCCGTATTTATGCAGAGGCAGTTAAGCCTCTCTTGAAATAAGTTATTTATAAAAAGGAGATATAAAAAATGGCAGAACTTGTTTATTCCAAAGAAGTGGAAAACATGTGCGTAGTTGCCAAGGGCCCCCACCACGGTCCCGCTCCCATTCCCGAAGAGGGCAAGTGGGTGAAGGCAAAGGAAATCACCGACATCTCGGCATACACCCACGGTGTGGGCTGGTGTGCACCCCAGCAGGGCGCTTGCAAGCTCTCTCTGAACGTTAAGGACGGTATCATCGA
>JAZQWS010000113.1:0-4111 GCA_045632465.1 Eubacteriales bacterium | reverse complement strand
AAAAAAACATCTTGACATTTTTGCGCGTATCCTATATAATACATAATCGGGGAAATTCTATCCCCTTTGTTAAAAAAATATCCGGAGGTTTTATGGGAGCTGTTATGGGGGCGCTGAATGCGGCGCTTGGCTTTGTTTACGACAATATATTGAGCATTGCGATGATGGCTCTGATGATCGCGGGCGGCGCATATCTGACCTATCGCACGCGCGCCTTCCAATTCCGCAAATTCGGATGCGTGATGAAGAGCACCATCGGCGGTGTTTTTGATAAAAAAACGCACGAGAAGAGCGAAAACGGCGTTTCTCCCTTCCAGGCGGTTACCACTGCGCTGGCAGGCACGATCGGAACGGGTAGTATTGCAGGTCTTGCAACGGCGCTGGTTTCCGGCGGCCCGGGCGCGATCTTTTGGATGTGGGTGAGCGCTCTGCTCGGCATGGTAACGAAGTATTCGGAAATCGTTCTTTCGATGAAGTACCGCGAGCAAACCATTGGCGGCACGTATGCAGGCGGCCCGATGTATTATATCAAAAACGGTCTTGGCATCAAGTGGCTGGCGGTTGTTTTTGCCGTGTTTGCTATGATTGCTTGTATCGGAACGGGAAATGCAACCCAGTCGAATTCCATCTCCGGCGTTATGAACAGCAGCTTCGGCGTTGCTCCCTGGATCACGGGACTGATCCTCACGGTGGTTGTCGGCGCGGTTATCCTTGGCGGCGTGAAGCGCATTGCCTCGGTAAACGAAAAGCTCGTTCCCGTGATGGCGGTTTTCTTTATCCTTTGTTCTTTGGTTGCGATCTGCGTGAACGTAACGAGAATTCCCGCCGCATTCGGTCTTATCTTCAAGGAAGCATTTAATTTCCGCGCGGCGTTTGGCGGCGTTGCGGGATACGGTATTCTTGCCGCTATGCGTTACGGCGTTGGTCGCGGAGTTTTCTCCAATGAAGCAGGTCTCGGAAGTGCGCCGATCGCGCACGCCGCTTCCACAACCAAGGAGCCCGTGGAGCAGGGTATGTGGGGCGTTTTTGAGGTGTTTATCACAACGATCGTGATCTGCACGATGTCGGCACTTGTTGTTCTTACCTCGGATGCGTATCTTTCCGCCTTCGGCGCAGGAGAGATCCCCGCTCTTTCGGGTGCGGCGCTTTCCGGCGCGGCTTACGGCGAGGCGATCCCCTACGTGGGTGAGTTTGGTATCACGGTGGCAACCGTGTTCTTCGCGCTTTCCACGATCCTCGGCTGGGCGTATTACGGCGAGGTTTGCGTTGGCTACGTGTTTAAGAACCACGTTCTCGGCGCGGTTGCAACCTACCGCATCGTTTACGTTGTCTTTGTTTTCGTTGGCGCGGTGGCTGAGATCCAAACGGTTTGGCTCGTTGCCGATTGCTTCAATGCATTGATGGCGCTTCCGAACCTGGTGGCGCTGATCGCGCTCTCCGGCGTTGTCGTTAAGGCCACGAAGGATTATTTTGCAAGAAAGAAGCCTCTGTCGGGAAAGCTTCAATAAATATTATGTGTTAAGGGCAGGAATGCGGATGCATTCCTGCCCTTGGCTTTTTAAATCAAGCGGAAATCGTTTTTCATTGGGTCGGCATATTCGAAGCCGAGATTTTCCTGCTTCAGCTCTTCAAGCTCTGTAACCTTGCTCGAAACGTAGGCCGCGAGGCGCGCCTCGGTGTATTCCATCTCCGCGATGGCCGCGCCGTAATGGGCGTTGAGCGCGCCGAAGCCGAAGGGCTTTTGGACGGAAAGCCAGCGGATCTGCACCTGCAGGCGCAGAGATTTTAAGAGGTCGGGTGCATGGGGAACAAGCTCGGTTGCCGCCCTCATAAGGTAAGCGCGGTCATCTGCGGCATAGGCGGGCTGGAGGCGGTTCAGAAGCTCCGCCTTGATGGAAACAAACTCCAAAAGATCCGCCGCAAAGGTATAAAGCGCGTTCCATTTTTCGTTTTTATATGCGCGTACGGCTTTGGAGGCCGCCATGAATGCCTCGGCGGGGTTGTCCGTTCTTCCAACGGTGTTGATCATTACAGGGCAATCAACGTATTTTTCACCCTCGTAGAACATAAAGCGCTTGGGACTGTGGTAAACGTCGAAAAGACGAACCACGGAAAGATCCATGTCGGTGCAGTTTTTGAGAAGCTTTCCGATGCCCTCCTCGCTTGTGTCTGCGCCCTCGTAGCCGTATTGGCCGTAAAGCGCGAGGGTGGGAAGCGTCCAGAAATAGTCGCCGGATTTGCCGCCTGCCGTCCAGTGCGTGGCAAAGGCGGTTTTCAAGCCGTTTTGGATCGCGGCGCGAAGCGCGGCCGTTTGCGTTTTGAAAATGTAATCTGCATAGGGAAGCTGGCCGTCCCAGCACCAAGCGGCCGTTGCCATAATGCAGTCACCGCCGAGAGGCGCGTGCGCCTTGATGATGGCATCGTAATTCTGCTCGTCCTGCTCCTCATATTCCCAGTAAACCATTTCCATGCCGCTCGGCACCTTTGCAAGGATCTCGGGGGGGATGGGCTCGGTTGCGCTGTACTGAATACCGTAGCCGGGATTTTTCATGCAGAAGCGGAAGAAGCAATCCGACCACATCATCGGCTTCAGCCCGTATTTTTCGCAGATCTTGTAAACGCGGCAGACGTGATCGGTGTAAACCGCAAGAGGATCGGAAGGGCCGTGCAGAGCCTTGTATTTTCCCTCGCAGAGGCCAAAGACCTCGTCAAGTCCCACGTGGATGCGGCGGGAGGTGATATTTTCCGAAATGGTTTTGATGCATTCCTCGATGAATTCGTAGGTCTTTTCCTCGCCGGGAAGCAGAAGCGTGGAACTCTCCGCAATGTCGGCAAACGCCGCCCATTTCATCACGTGCTTCATGTGGCCGAGGGTTTGGATGCAGCCGATCAGCTCAACGCCCATCGAGCGCGCGTAGGCATCGATCTCGGCGAATTCCTCCTTTGTGTAGCGGCCGCGCTGGTAGCCCATCTGCGGATATTTCTTCACCTCGTAGGTATCCTCGGTGTAAAGCATCAGGAGGTTGAGGCCCATAGCGGCCATGTAGTCGATATATTCCTTGATAGACTCAACGGTCAGCATGCCTTCGTAGGAGGCATCCAGCATAATGCCCGTGGTTTCAATGCGGCGGCGCTGATCGATCGAAAATTCCTTTTCGCCCTCGCGGATCTTCATGATGGAGAGCGAGATCGCGCGGCAAAAATCCGTGATGCTCGAATATCCGATACAAACCTGCGTGCCGTTGCCCTCTGCGGTCAGGCGGTCGGATGCGTGCGCCGTAAAGGAAAGCGCCCCCTCGTAGCCGCAGGTTCTGCAGATTTTATTTTTCAATTCTTCAAGACAAGCGTTTGAAACCGTCATGCAAAAATCTCCTTCGAGCTTAAAACTTTATATTTGTATTATATTATGGATTTGAAATAAATTCAATGGATTATTCAACTATTTGTTTGGATTATCCTTTTGCGTTTTCGGATAAAAAACAAGTTGCCGAAAACATTTTTTGCATTTTTAAAAAATTTTTTCAAAAAGGGGTTGACAAATCGGAATTCTTTTGTTATAATAATTAGGCGCAATTGGAACGGAAGCTTAGCTCAGTTGGGAGAGCATCTGCCTTACAAGCAGAGGGTCAGGGGTTCGAGCCCCTTAGCTTCCACCATTGGAAAAGGGTTTGCCCGATTCTATTTTAATAGTGACTCCCACCGGGTCACAAACGAGAATGGCTTGGTAGCTCAGTTGGTTAGAGCGCTAGCCTGTCACGCTAGAGGTCGTGGGTTCGAGCCCCATCCGAGTCGCCATTCTCGTAATCCGCCTCTGTAGCTCAGTTGGTAGAGCAGAGGACTGAAAATCCTCGTGTCGTTGGTTCGATTCCGACCGGAGGCACCATGTGCGGATTTAGCTCATTTGGTAGAGCGCCACCTTGCCAAGGTGGAGGTGGCGGGTTCGAGCCCCGTAATCCGCTCCAAGAAAAAAGTCACTTTTGTCTACCGACAAAGGTGACTTTTTTCAATGATATCCGTTCCCTACGGTCACGGATGATATAGCTGACGCTATGATATCTGCTTTGCAGATGATATACGCTTCGCGTATGATGGGAACGGATATTATATCATA
>JAZQWS010000112.1:0-2012 GCA_045632465.1 Eubacteriales bacterium | reverse complement strand
GATTGCCAACGCGGCCGGCAGGCTGCTGCAGCGCATCTGCGCCCTCGTAAACGGTGTAGCTTGTATCGATCCAGCCGGGAGACACGGAATTCACGCGCGTCTTTCCCGCAAGGCTTACAGCAAGCGCGTGCGTTAAGGCAGAGATGCCGCCCTTCGCCGCCGTGTAGCTCTCGGTTTCCTTCTGGCTCATGCGATCGCGCGAGGAAGAAATATTCACAACACTCGCCGCCTCGGAAAAATACGGCGCGAAAAGCTTGGTGAGATAGAAGGGCGCCGTCACACCAACGCGCTGGGCGTATTCAAAATCCTCGTAGCTTCCCTCCGTGATGCCGATGGATTTCGGCGCGGCGTTATGGATCAGATAATCCACGCGACCGAAATCGGAGATCACCTTTTTTGCGAAGGCCTCAAGATCCTCCTTTTTCGAAAGATCGCCAATAAAATAATCGTTTGGAAGAAGATCGATCACGGCAACCTTCGCGCCTGCGGCGGCAAAGCACTCCGAGATGCATCGACCGATGCCTCTCGCGCCGCCCGTGATCACCGCAACCTTATCCCGAAAATCAAACATGACCTTATTTTTCATAAAAATCTCCGTCTCTCATGCGAGATGTGTCCTCCATAGATTTTCAAAAAATATGTGAAAATATCTATATTATATTCATTATATCACTTTAAAATATAAAAAGCAACCGATTTTGCACATGGAATACGAATCATTTTTCGCAAAATGCCAAAATCGGTTGCTTTTTTCTGTTTATTTTCGAATTAGTCCTGCTTCTCTGCCGCTACGTCCTTCTTGTGATAACGAAGCGCGCAGATATCGTCACCCTTTGCGATGCACTTGGGAAGATCCAGCACGCTGCCGTAGCACTCGCCGATGCCGTGGTCACCGCACATAGCGATGTCGCAAAGCATTGCGATCTCCTCATCGGAGCATCCTGCCTTCTGCCAAGCCTTTACGAGGGGGCAATAATGGAAATCGATGGAAAGCAGATCGTCCGTGGACTCAACGATCTTCATCTCAAAAACGAACTGCGCCGCCTTGGTAAAAAGCGTTTTGCGAAGGCCCTTGAGGCTATCGGTGTTGCCCTTCTTCACGAGGTCTGCGCCCTGGGAAAGACCGCAGCGCTTCACGGCGTCGCTCGCGAAATCTCTGGGATCCAGGCCTCGCTTCTTCGCCTCGTCGCAGAGGAGATAGAGCCAATACGCTCTGTGCTCAAGCTGGGCGCGGATGGCCTGCAGAAGGCCGTTTTTGTACTTGGGATCGTTCTTTACGTTGCTCATAGTGATGTACTCCTTATATGTTTATTTTATTAAATCCTTTGAATGAAATCCTTGTAGAAAACAACGCATTCGCCGATGTTTTTGATGCCGATATGCTCGTTATCCCCGTGGATGGTGGCAAATTGCTTTTTGGAAAGATCGATGGGCGCAAAGCGCAGAATGTTGTCTGCCACGTCGGTAAAGCGTCTTGCATCCGTGCCTGCGGTGAGCAGGAAGGGAGCCACCGCAACGTCCGGGAAATTCTCATGCAAAAGCGCCTCCACCGTCTTGAAGGCCGCGCCCTCAAAATCCGTGGGCTTGCAAAAGTCGCGCTCGGTCTCCTCGATCAAAACGCCGTGCTTTTTTGCGATCTTCTTAATTTTTTCAAGTCCCGCATAAAGATCCTCCTCGCGGATACAGCGCAAAAACATCGTTGCCTCTGCACTCTTTGCACGGAGCTGAGGATCGCGCGCATCACCTGCCGAAACCGTCGTGAAGGAAACGAAGGTGGAAAGCATGGCGCTTGCCGCAGGGATTTTCATCATGATTTTCTTAATGATAGGTGCAAAAATGTCAATATTAGTGAACAAAATGCGCATCGGTAAGGACATATAGGGTGCGTGGCGCTCAAACGTGGCGCGCACCTCGGGATAGAATTTTCCTTTAAAAATCTTCCTCTTTTTCTCTGTCACGTCCGTGATAAAGCGGCAAAGGCGCTCTGCCGCATTGTCCGAAGCGCCGCCGAA
>JAZQWS010000111.1:0-1149 GCA_045632465.1 Eubacteriales bacterium | reverse complement strand
GTTTTCTTTAAGGGATGCCCCCTGAAGTGCGTTTGGTGCCATAATCCGGAGGGGATTTCCATGAAGCCATCTCTTGCATATTATGCGCACAAATGCATCGGTTGCGGCGAATGTGTAAATAAATGCTTGCAAAAAGCACATAAAATGGAAAATGGCGGGCATTCGTTTGATGCATCTCTTTGCATCGGATGCGGAGAATGCGAGGAGGATTGTCTCGGCGAGGCACTCTCTTTTTACGGCAAGGAGATCACTGTGCAGGAGCTCCTTCCAAGGCTTCTTGAGGACAAGGAGTTTTATGAAAACTCGGGCGGCGGCGTTACGCTTTCGGGCGGAGAGTGCCTCTTGCAAGCCGATTTTTGCAGAGAGCTTCTCTGCACCTTGAAGGAAAACGGAATCCAAACTGCCGTGGATACCTGCGGCTTCGTTTCGCGCGATGCCTTTGACAAGGTGATCCCCTATACGGACGTATTTCTCTATGATATCAAGGCGATCGATCCCACCGTGCATAAGACCTGCACCGGGGTGGAAAACGGCCGTATTCTCGAAAACCTTCGCTATCTCGATTCGCTCGGATGCAAAACGGAAATCCGCATTCCCTACGTTCCGGGATGGAACGATGGCGAAATCGGAAAAATCGCGGATTTTGTAAAAACGCTCCGAAACGTTACGGGCGTGCGCGTGTTGCCCTACCATAATTACGCGCGTTCCAAATACGAAGCGCTTTCTATGGAAAACACCCTCCCCGAGGCTTTGCCGACAGACGAGGAGATTTCTGCCGCCAAGGCATTGTTTGGCGACCTGATTCGATAAGGAAAATAAAAAGTATCAGATCGTGCAAAAAGAGCATTTTGTCCATTGTGTTCTTTTCTCCGGAGTGTTATAATTTCAGTGGCATACGATTTGAGTTTAAGGTGCTAAAGCAAAGATTAAGCAGGAGAAAAAATGTATTACATAAATAAAATATCCTTGGCCGAGCCGATCGATTTTGCGGCATCGGAGCTGAAAAAATATCTTCGCATGATGATGCCCGAGGGCGGTGACGTGAAGATCACGTATGCGCCCGATGCAAAGGAGGGCTTTCGCCTGGGACTTATGCAGGATTTCGGGCTGGATGTTTCCGATGTGGAGAATGCCGAGCTTGACGATATA
>JAZQWS010000110.1:0-3793 GCA_045632465.1 Eubacteriales bacterium | reverse complement strand
TATCACAATCCCGGCTGATAAAACGGTATTCGCCCTCTAAAATATACATCAGGGCAGAGGTGCTTCGCCCCTTAATATTATTTTCACGGAGCATTGGCGCTCTCTTTTGCACGAAGATGTTTTTCAGAAGCAGATCGTTTTTATAATCGGCGCTTTCGCGATACATTTTGCATCACCTCGGTTTTATTATACATCATATTTTCCGAATGTCAATAGAAATGATCGAAATGCTTAAATTTTGAATAAAAAAATGCATTGAATTGCAAGGCGATTTTTTGTATAATGATAGTACAAACAAAATTTTGAGGTGGACAAATGATTGAAATTAAGGTGAAATCCTCCATAGACGGCACGGAACAGCCGAATTTGTTTTACGCCGCCAAGGAAAAAAACAGACCGCTGATCGTTGGGCTTCATACCTGGAGCTATGATAGAAATAACCAAGTTCCGAAAATGCTTCCGATCGCGAAGGAGCGGGATTATAATTTGCTTTTGCCCGAGTTTCGCGGCCCGAATTTAAGGAGCAATCCCAACTGCCTTGATGCCTGCGGCTCGCAAAAGGCGAAGCAGGATATTATGGATGCGGTAGAATACGTTTTGGAAAATTACGAGATCGATAAAGAAAATATCTTCGTTGTCGGTGCGAGCGGCGGCGGAACGATGGCGCTTCTGATGGCGGCCTATGCGCCGGAGGCCTTTCGTGGTGTTTGCTCTTTTGTTCCGATTGCGGATATCGGAGAATGGTACGGGGAAAATCCGAATTACAGAGATGGCATTGAGGCCTGCTGTGCGGGCGGCGAGAGCTTTTTGGAGGAATGCAGGAAGCGCTCCCCCATAACGTATGCCGATGAAATTGCAAAGGCCACCGTCAAGATCTTCACGGGAAAATGGGATGCTTGCGTTCCTCCGCATCACGGCTTGGATCTTTTTGCGAAAATTTTCAAGGAGCATCCGCAGGCCAAGGTGTATTTTGAAATGTTTGACGGTGGGCATGAAATGCCCCTGCATCTTGCGTTTGGCTGGGTTGCATCGTTGATGGAGAAAAAGGCAGACGGAAGCCAAGTGAGCGGCTGACGTTTGAAGATACAAGGAGAAAAAGCAGAATGAAAATGACGGCAAAGGAAATAAAGGAACTTGCATATCGCTGCGGTGCGGATCTTTGCGGCATCGCAAGCATGGATCGCTTTGAGGGCGCGCCGCCCCAGATGGATCCGAGATTTATTATGCCCGAGGCAAAGAGTATGATCGTTATGTGCTTCCGCGTGATGCGCGGCTCGCTTCGCGGCATCGAGGAGGGAACGTTTTTCTCGAACTATTCCGCGATGGGCTATGGCGGACTTACCTATAACTATATACCCATGACGGTGATCAATATGTGCCGCGTGATCGAGGATGCAGGCTTTGAAGCGATCCCGATCGGACATCAAAGCGATTGGCGCGGTATCCACAACGCGGGTGAGTTGAAGGAAAATTGGTCCGTTCCTGTGGAGGAAGGAAAGCCCCAGCCCGACGTTATGCTTCATCTTCGAATTTGCGCCTATCTTGCGGGACTTGGCGAGATCGGCTACAGCAAGATGTTTTTAACGCCCGAGTTTGGACCGAGACAGAGAATCGGCGTGATTCTGACGGAAATGGAGCTCGAGCCCGATCCGATCTACGATGGGCCGAAGCTTTGCAACAAATGTATGGCTTGCGTGCGCGAATGCCCCGGCCATGCCATCAGCCCCACCAAAACCGTGAAGGTAACGCTTGCGGGCCACGAGGTGGAATGGGGCGAGCTGGATTGCTATGCCTGCCAGGATGCCTTTATGGGCGGCGAGCGGTGCAAGGAGGGGGAAAAGGGCGATTATCTGGACGGAAGAGATGACGTGAAGCCGGGCTCACATTCTCCGTTTTATCATAAGCCGAAATCGCTTTATAATTCGGGCGAGGCCGTTTGCGGTGCAAAGGGATGCACGCGCGCTTGTATGATCGCGCTGGAGAAGCGCGGCGTTTTGAAAAATAAGTTTGAAAAGCCCTTCCGCAGAAAGCCGCTTTGGAGCGTGGATTGGTCGCAATACGCGGATCGTGATGAAACGGAAGAGAAAACTGCAAGAGAACCCGATTAAGGGATAAAGGAGCTTTTTATGCTGAAATTTTCCGTTGGCTATCAATGCTTGGAGCGTGACTCTTTTGCGGATATCGTCCGCTGCTATGCGCGCGGCATTGAGGAGGTTTATTTCGCTTGGACGGATGCGGCAAGCGGGCGCTCGATGATCGGCGGATACGATGGGTATTTTGACTACGGCCTTCAAAAAAGGCTCTCAGAGGAGCTTGCGGCGATCAAATCGCTCGGCATTCGGCTGAACCTTCTTTTTAATGCCAACTGCTATGGTGAGGAGGCCATTAGCCGCGTTTTGGAGGGAAGGGTTCGATCCGTGATTGACTTTCTTTCCGAAAATGCGCTTTGCCCCGATTCTGTTACCACCACGTCACCGTTTATTGCAAGTATTGTAAAGAATTGTTATCAAAATATACGCACAAAGGCCTCCGTCAATATGAAAATATCCACGGTGAAGGGTATGGAATACGTGGCGCATTTTTTCGATGATTTCTGCGTTGCCAAGGAATGCAACCGCGATCTTGATCGCCTTGCGGAACTCAAGCGATATGCCGAGATGAACGAAAAAAGGATCTATATCTTGGCCAACAGCGGATGCATGCGCGATTGCTCGGGGCAGATTTTTCACGATAATATGGTGGCGCACGAGCAGGAGATCGCAAAGCAGAAAAATGCGGATTTTATGCCGTATACCTGCTGGAATTATTTGAAGAATCCGAAAAATTTCGTTTCGGTTTTGCAAAACACCTGGATACGGCCGGAGGATATTCAAAATTACGAGGGGCTTGTGGACGGCGTGAAGCTTGCCACCCGCGCGCAAGCGCTCCCCGGTATGGTGATCGATTCCTACGTGCGCGGAAGATATTACGGAAATCTTTTGGATCTGTTTGAGCCGGGCTTTGGCCCTGCCTTTGCGCCTTATATCATCGACAGCTCGAAGATTCCATCGGATTTCTTTCAAAGAACCACCGCCTGCGACAAGCAGTGTCACGCTTGCGGCTATTGCGCCGAGGTGCTAAAAAAATCTTTGGTTTTGGATGAATGAAAAAAAGATCGGCCGCGCGGCCGATCTTTTTTCGCTCAGGCGGTTGATTTTGCCGCGAATCGGTGCTATACTTAATAGAGTTGAAGCGGCATATATGAATGCAAGAACTTTTTTCAAAGGACGGAATATAAAATGGCAATTGTAACGATCATCGGCGCGGGAATGATGGGCTCGGCGCTCGCGTTTCCCGCAAGAGAAAACGGACATACGGTAAGACTCGTTGGCACGCATCTTGACAGAGAAATCATCGAAACGTCGAAGAAAACCGGTCAGCATCCCAAATTCGTTAAGCCCTTTCCCGAGGGGCTTGAATATTATCAGATCGAGGATATGAAGGCGGCGATCGAGGGCGCGGATATGATCATTGGCGGCGTTTCAAGCTTTGGCGTTGAATGGTTTGCAAAGGAGGTTATTCCTCATATTCCGGACGGTCTGCCCGTGATCACCGTTACCAAGGGCTTGATCGACACGCCTGACGGCAGACTGATCACCTACCCCGATTTTTGGCTTGCTGAGGCGGAAAGAATCGGCAAAAAGCTCACGCTTTGCGCGATCGGCGGCCCTTGCACCAGCTATGAGCTTGTCGCGCACGATCAGAGCGAGGTTGCCTTCTGCGGCAAGGATATGGATGTGCTTCGCAAGCTGAA
>JAZQWS010000109.1:0-7379 GCA_045632465.1 Eubacteriales bacterium | reverse complement strand
CCGTGGGGGAAGCCCGAGGATCATCCTCTCAAGAATCCCGCCAACGCTGTCTCCATCCGCGCCCGCCGCGGGGATCAAGTCCTGCATTTTTTCGCCCTTTTCGTCCGAAACCGTAGGGAAGGGCTTGCCCGTAAGCAGCTGCGCATTTTCTGAAGAAAGTGCATCGTCGGTGATGTCGCCCATGCGGCAAATGTGCGTTGCAAAGGTGATGCCCTGCTTTTTCAGCGCCCCCTCCACGAGTGCGCCCGCGGCAACGAGCGCCGCCGTCAGCCTGCCCGAAAAATGGCCGCCGCCGCGCGTGTCCTGATAGCCGTGGTATTTTTCCTCGGCGGCATAGTCTGCATGGCCGGGGCGGGGGGTTGCCCGCAGAGCCGCGTAATCGCCGCTCTTTTTATTTTCGTTATAGATCACGAGGCAGAGCGGCGCGCCGGTGGTTTTTCCCTCGTAAGCACCGCTGAGAATGTGATATTCATCCGTCTCGCGTCTTGCCGTACCCGTGCATCCCTTCGGCTTTCTTTCGAAAAGGCGTGCGCGGATGTGCGCCTCGTCAATCTCAATTCCGGGCGCAAGTCCGTCCAAAATCGCGCCGATTGCCTCACCGTGGCTTTCACCGAATAGTGTAACCGTCAGAGCATTGCCAAATGTATTTTTCATGTTAAATACCTGCTAATTTCAAACTATTGTTTGCAAAAACGTTATTTGAAACGCTTTTTTGCATCCGTTATGGTGCCTGTGAGCGCTTCCTTCGTCAGCGTTTTGATTTCGAAACTTCCGATTTTTTCTACAAAAACAGCATCCACGCCGCCCTTGCCCCATTTCTTGTCATGCGTAAGATAAGGGAGTGCCTTTTCCATATCGAAGGGAAGAGATGTCGGTAGATCGAATTTTTTCAAAACGGGGTAGAGCCTTTCGTAAACCGCCTCGGAGCAGAAGGGGATCATTCCGAGTGCCACGCATTCGCCGTGAAACAAAAGCGCCAAGTTTCCCGCCGCCTCCACGGCGTGTCCGAAGGTATGCCCGAAGTTGAGCGTCTTGCGAAGCCCGCCCTCGCGCTCGTCCTTTTCGACCACGTTTGCCTTGAGCTGAACGGCGCGGAAAATAATGCTTTCGTAAAGATTCTCGTTGATTTCTCCCTTCTCAAAAAGCTCGAAAAGCTCCTTGTCAAAGGTCAGCGCCATCTTGATCGCCTCGGCAAGTCCCGCAGAGATCTGTCTTTTTGGAAGCGTTTTCAAAACGTCCGCATCGAAAACAACGCCCTTCGGCTGATAGAAAGCACCGAGAATGTTTTTAACGCCGCTGAAATTGACGCCGCTTTTTCCGCCAACCGAGGAGTCAACGGCAGAAAGCACCGTGGTGGGAATATTGTAAAAATCAATGCCGCGCATATAAACCGAGGCCGCAAAGCAGGCGAGATCGCCAACAACGCCGCCGCCAACGGCAACCACGCAGTCCGAGCGCGTAAAACCGTTTTTCAGCATTGCCTCGCAAAGCACCTCAAGAAGCTTCAGGCTCTTGCTGTCCTCGCCCTCGCCCACGGTGAGGATCACGGGCGTGGCGCAGCTCTTTGCAACCGTCTCTGCATAGATCGCAGGAACGCCCGTGTCCGTCACGATCAGAACGCGGCGATCCAGCGAAAAATAATCTCCGATATGAGAGAGCGCACCTCTCTCGCAATGCACGGTGTAACTGCCAAGTGCGTGCCGAACGGAAAAATTCATAAATTTAGCATCCTTTTATATTTATTCGCCCTTGATATAAGTGCCAAGCACCTTGAGGCGATCGCAATACATTTCGAGAACGCGAAGCATCTGGCGACCTTCCTCCGATTCAATATCGCCCTCTGCCTCCACGTAGAAGTAGTATTGCCAGAGAAGCTCCTTCATCGGTCTGCTTCGGAGTGCCTTCATGTTGAAGCCGTGCCGTCCGATCACGTCAACGGCCTTGGCAAGCGCGCCCGCTTCGTTGCGAACGGTGAACATCAGAATGGAGTGAAGCCCCATGTCGGAGGATGTGTGCTTGTGATAGGTCGGGGTGAGAACAACGAACTTCGTTGTGTTGTTTCTGCTCTTATTGATGTTGGTTTCCAGCACCTTGAGGCCGAAAATATCTGCCGCCTCCGCGCTTGCAATGGCCGCAACGGATGTGTCACCATGTTCAGCCACCCATTTTGCGGCGAGCGCCGTGTTGGAAAATTCCTTGGTTTCAAATCCGTGGGAGGCAATGTAATCGCTGCATTGGCCGAGCGCCTGCGGATGGCTGATAACCGTCTTGATGTCGGCAAGCGTTGCGCCGGGGCAAACCAGAAGATCCTGCGAAACCGCCAGCTCAAACATTCTGTTCGCATAAAGCGAGCCGGAGAAGAGAAGATCCGTCACCTGGCCAACTTCGCCGTTGCTGCTGTTTTCCACGGGCAGAACGCAAGCATCGCATTCACCGTTTTCCACTGCGCGATAAGCCTTCTCAAAATCCGGGAAAGGAATCTTCTGCGCGTTGGGAAAGAGCTTGGTAGTTGCAATGTGCGCAAAAGCGCCCTCCGTGCCGGAGTAGGCAACGCGCATTCCCTCAAGAATGCGCCCCTGATATGCGCGGGAAATCGCCATATTACTCTTTAAAAACTGAATGTAATAGCCGCGAAGCACCTCGTCCTCGATCATGGATGCGCCGCGCTCGATCACCTTCGCCTCGCGCGCGGGATCAAGAATCGGCAGGCCCATTTCCTTTTTGTAGGCGGCAACCTTTTCTGCGGCGCGCATTCTTCTTTCGAAGAGCTTCGCCATCTCCGCGTCAACGGCGTTGATCTCTATTCTTGCTTCTTCAAGTAAATTCATGGAAAAATCCTTCTTTTAGATCAAAGATTGTATTCTTTTGCAAGTGCCTCGAATTTCGGCAGAGCCTTCTTGATAGTCTCGTTCTGAACGCAGTAGGCAATGCGCACGTAGCCGGGATATCCAAAATCATCGCCGGGAACGAAGAGGAGGCCGTGCTTCTTTGCCTTCTCAAGGAATTCGTAAGCGTTGGGCTCGGGAGATTTTAAGAAGAGATAAAACGCGCCCTCGGGCTTAACGGCGGTGTAGCCGTAGGAGGTCAGTCCCTCGTAAAGCATGGTGCGGTTTCTTTCGTAGATCGAAACGTCGCTGGTCTTTCCGAGGCAATCGGGAATCATGAACTGAAGCATCGAGGGAGCGCAAACGAAGCCGAGCGAACGGCCCGCGCCGCAAATGGCGGCGTAAATATCGTTTGCATTCTCGCATTCGGGATGCAGAAGGATGTATCCGATTCTCTCGCCCGCAAGAGAGAGCGATTTTGAGAAGGAGTAGCAAACCATCGTGTTCTTATAATAGTTAGTAAGGTATGGAACAACCGCGTCGTCGTAAGCCAGCTCTCTGTAGGGCTCGTCGCCAACGAGGTAGATCGTTCTTCCGATCTCCGCGCTCTTCTTTTCAAGCAGGGCGGAAAGCTTCTTGATCGTTTCCTCATTGATGATCGCGCCGCTGGGGTTGTTCGGAGAGTTGATCAGGAGGATTCTCGTCTTTTCGTTGATGGCCGCCGCAATGGCGTCAACGTCGGGAGCAAGAGATCCCGCAAGGGAAGGAATCGGGCGAAGCGTGCCGCCTGCGCCCTCAACGAAAACCTTGTATTCGGGGAAATAGGGAGCGGGAACGATCACCTCGTCACCGGGGTTCAGGATCGCGTTGAAGCAGATGGTCAGAGCCGCGGCCGCGCCAACGGTCATGTAGATCTTATCCGCGGCGGCAGGTGCGCCGTAGGTTTTTCTCACGTAGGATGCGATCGCTTCGCGAACGGCGGGATCGCCCTGTGCGGAGGTATATCCGTGCAGAACCTCGGGGGGCATGGTCTTGATCAGCTTGATCAAGGCTTCCGAAACCTCTTCGGGGGCGCCAACGGAGGGGTTTCCGATCGTGAAGTCAAAAACGGAATCTGCGCCCTTTTCTGCGCGCACGGTCTTTGCGTATTCAAAAAGCTCTCGGATGATGGATTTTTTAGCGCCGAGGCCTCTCATTCTTTCATTCATATTTTGAATCTCCTTTATATGTTAACGGTGTTAACTTGATGTATATATTATAGCAAATATCCGAAAAAAGTCAATGGTTTTGCGAAAAAAATATTTTTTCTTGATATTTCTTGTAAAATACAAAAATATATGCTAAAATAAAAGTTGAAAAGTAAACAGTGTTTACAAGAACATACGATGGAGGCTTGATATGGAAGAAAATTTTATGGAGGAAAGCGTCAAAAAGCGCTTGATCCTCGCGGGGCTCAAGGAGCTGGAGTCGCACGGGCCGGTGGATTTCTCGCTTCGTCGCGTGGCGCTCTCGGCTGAGGTATCCTGCGCCGCCCCCTACCGTCATTTCAAGAGCCGCGAGCATCTAATCGATTCTATCATTGCTTATATTAAGGAGCAATGGCTTCTTTTCTGCCACACGATCGAGTCTGCCGTGCCGGATCTTTCGGCGCGTGTGCGCGCTCTTTGTATCGCCTATATGCGCTTCTGGCTCGGAAATCCGAACTTCCGCGCTGTTTTGTTCCTCTCGGATCATGCGGATGCGCTCGGCTTTGCCGCCAAGCTTTCCGAAACGCTTGCCTTGCTTGCCGAGGCGCGCGGAAAGGGCGAGGATTACGTGTTCAGTATGAGAACAACGCTTCTCACCTTCGTGTATGGAAGTGTATTTTTGATGTTGCGCGGCGAGCTTTGCACGGATGCAAAAACACTTGAGGAGATCTCCGAGAAGATCGGGGAGGCGCTGAAGTGAAGCGCATCGGTCTCTTTCCGGGCGAGAGATGCGAAAGTCCAAAGCGGAATCTCTCCTTTGATCTCTTCGCCGCTCTTGCCGCCTATCTTGCAATGATGCTCGGGCAATCCGTGCTTTCGCTTTGCCTTTCGCGGGCATTGCCGCATCTTGCGGGCACGATCTCGCTCTTCGGCGCATCCCTCGTTTGGATCCCCATCCTTTTTATCAGCCTTCGCATCGGCGGCCTTCGCCCCGCAGCGCTTTATCTTTCGGGAGAAAAAGCGCCGCGCCGCCTTCTTTGCGGCCTTTTTATCGGGATCGCCATGCTCGCTGTCCTGATGCTTCTTTTGCTTTCTCTTGGCGCATACGAATGCGTGGAAAAGCGCCTTGATCGCGCGCTTTATCTTCCGCTTTTGGCTTTTGCCTTTCTCGTGCAGGGAAGTGCGGAGGAATTGCTTTGCCGCGGCCTTTTGATGTCCGCGCTCTGTGCGCGCTACGGCGGAAGGGTTGCCGCTTTCGGAAGTGCCTTGATCTTTTCGCTGATGCATGCGGCAAATCCGAGCGTCACGCCTCTCGGGCTTTGCAACGTTTTTCTCTTCGGTCTCCTCTTTTCCTCCGTAACGCAGAGGAGCGGAAGCCTCCTTGCCGCCTGCGGCATGCATGCGGGCTGGAATTTTGCTTTAAGTGTTTTCGGCGTGCAGATCAGCGGCAATGCGCCGCGCCATTCGATCCTCCTTTTGGAAAGCCGTATCCCCTTCCTTTCGGGCGGCGGCTTCGGCGCGGAGGGAAGCCCGATTTTAACCGTTTTTCTTCTGCTCCTGCTCCTGATTCCCGTTCTTTTCCCAAAAAATCGCGCTTCTTCGCAAATAGTGAAAAAATAGGTAAAAAAATGGCATAAAATAAAATGAATATGGCAAGCAATTGTAGTTTTTCTCTGCTAAAATGAAAATATCAAATGGCTAAAGGAGAAAAATCCGTGAAGTCTTGGATAAAAATTCTGATCGCGGCGACCATCGCGCTCGTCGCAGTAGGTATCGGTGTATACCTTATCTTTTTTCTGACAAAGGAGAATGATCCCAAAATGCTTGAAAACGTAACGATTGAAAAATGTGCCTCCGTTTCGCAGTCGCAAGTGGTTTCTGCATCCGAAACGTTGACGTACACGATCAAGGTAACCAATAACGGTGATAAGAAATGCAAGATTGCCATCTCGGATTCCCTTGGCTCGAACGTCACCCTGATCCGCACGGAAGGGAAGCGCAAGGGAAATAACCTCACCTTCTCGCTCTCTGTCCGCCCGGGAAAAACGGAGTCTGTGTCCTACACCGTGAAGATGAATGACGATCTTGCGGCAGGCACCTCGATCTATTCCCCCGCCGCCGTGGCAGGTGAGAAGAAGAGCAATGCGCTTGAGCATTTTATCGGTCGCACCTTGAATGCAACTGAAAAGAGCCGCATGAGAGAAGGAATTTTGGCGCTTGCCTTCAGCGAGGCGATCCATCCCATCAAGCTTGCCAAGGATATGTATGTCGTTGCCTTCTCCGAATCGCCCACTCTTTCCGCAACCCCCGCCGAGGTGCTGGATGCCCTTTTCGGTAGCGGTAAGATAGAGAATGCGGAGGCTATGCGAGAAATTGTCGCGCCCCATCTTTTCGGTGGCTCTGCCGTTTCTTCCGATTCCGATTTTCTTTTCAAGGGACATCAGTCCTTCGCCTCTGCTTCGGATCTCGTTATTGGAGATCTTCTTTTTGCAGAGCTTGAAAATGAAACAAAACTTTACATTTTCGATGGAAACGATCTGATTTCTCTCATGAATGGATGTGTTAAGGCGGATACCGCGGCCGTCCTTTCCTCTCTTGAAAATGCATCTCGATATGCGGTTCTTCGCCCCTCTCTTTCGCTGAAAACCTTGGCCTACACGCTTCCCGAAGAGACGCCGGATCTCACGGAGGCGCAGATCGCCCTGATCGAAACGGCAAAGGCGTATCTTCAGAGAGGCTACCGCACCCAGTACGACGATTCGAGAATGAACAGCAACGGAGAATATCGCTGGCAGATCGGTCAGTATGCTCCCGAGGATTATACCTCCGAGAAGTGGGGATATCTGAACTGCGCCGCATTCACCTATGAGTGCTATCGCAATGCACTTGATATGGATCTCGGCAGTCGTTACACCACCAACGCACTTTGTAGGTTCTATTTGAACGGCGGCAAGGTCGGCGCACCCGAATATCCCTATTATTATCACAATAGCCTGAATGTTCCCGAAGAGGATCGGGCCGAAATCGAGGAGGCGTTTACGAGCGAGCTCGTTCCCGGAGACCTCGTTGTCATTCTTCGTAAGGGCGGATACGGTCACGTAATGCTCTATATCGGAAACGGCCTTCTCATCCACAGTAGCGGTGCAAGCTTCTCTTATACCACCGATAGCGAAACCTACGAGCCCACCATCCGTTACATGAACGTAATGGGTTATCTTTTTGATCCCGATTCAACCAACTATCTCTTCCGCGAGGTGGAGGATACAGAAAACGGCGGTATGCGCACCTACATCGAGGATCTTGCGATCGTAAGACCTCTCGATGGCTTTAACGGACCGATTCCCGAAAACACGCAGAACCGCGTGGC
>JAZQWS010000108.1:0-1173 GCA_045632465.1 Eubacteriales bacterium | reverse complement strand
CTTGCGGGCAAAAATGCCGATGCCGTGCGCGCCTTTGAAAATGACGATTGGATCTATACGAAGGTATTTTCGCAGGAAAAGCTCTATGCAAAGGCGGTTTTGTCCTTTGAAAGAATTGATACGTATGCGGATATTTATCTGAACGGTGCATTCGTTGCGCACACGGAAAACGGCAATATCGGCTATACCTTTGACGTTTCCGATCTTGTTCGTTTGGGCGAAAACACGCTTGAGATCCGTTTTTTCTCCCCTGTGAAGCAGGTTTGCGGTTTGCCGAAGCGAAGCGGCGCATTCACCACAGAGCGGCTTTATACCCGCCGCATGCAATGCACCTACGGCTGGGATTGGGTGGCGCGGTTCGTTTGCTGCGGCATTGGCGATGCGGCGCTTCTTTGCTATGAAAGCGGCGAGATCGCGCTGAAGGATGCGTATATTTTTACGGATAGGATCGAGGGCGAAAAAGCCTTCGTGAAAATCGAGGCGGAGCTTGAAAACGCCGCCGATGCAGAGATCCTCCTTGCGATCGTCTCGGAGGAAGGCGCGCCCGTTTATGAAAAAAAGATTTCTGCCGAGGGCGGCGCTTTTGCCGTTTTGGCCGAGATCGAAAATGTGGCGCTCTGGTATCCCGTCGGATACGGAAAACAGCCGCTTTATACCCTTTATATCAAGGATGGCGCGCGCGTTTTGCGCGAGGAGCGCTTTGGCATCCGCACCGTTGAGATCCTGGAGGCCAAGGACGAGGAGGGAAGCGAGGCTTACGAAAAATGCCTCTCGATCAAGAATTACGAATACGATTTCAATACGGAATTTTTCTCCTTTGCTCTCGCCGTGAACGGCATTCGGATCATGTGCAAGGGCGCAAACTGGGTGCCGTGCCAACCGTATGAAATGCCCATGAAGGAAGAGAAGATCACCGAAACGCTGGAGCTTTCCCTTGAGATGGGGCTGAATATGATCCGCGTTTGGGGCGGCGGCGCATTTGAATGCAAGCATTTTTACGATGAATGCTCGCGGCTCGGCATTCTGGTAACGCAGGACTTTTTGATGGCCTGCGGAAGCTACCCCGAAAAGGAAGCGTGGTTTTTGGAGCATCTTCGGAGGGAAGCGGAATATGCCTGCCGCCTGATGCGCAACGAGGCCTGCCTCGCGTATTACAGCGGTGACAATGAGAAT
>JAZQWS010000107.1:0-22548 GCA_045632465.1 Eubacteriales bacterium | reverse complement strand
TTTTGCCCGTTGCGTTAAAAAAGCCCTGCGCAAACGAGCCGCAATCCGGCACGTAGCCATAAGCCGTCGGACATGCGGGATCGGGATTGGTAGCAAGATAAATTGCGCCTCTCGTTAAAAGGCGGGACACATCGTCCAGCTTTTTGAAGGTCAATTCAATATCGTTGGAGATCAGAACGCCGCCAATCTCATCAAAGCGAGAGATATCGGTGGTTACCGAAAGACCGGCCGCAACCAGCTGATCCACGAAGGAAACCGTTCCCATCGCATAAAACAGCACGTCGGGATGGTTCTCCTTAATGTAAAGAATGGTTGCATCCGTGGAGGTGATAAAGTCCTCTGCGGTGGCGCTGATGCCGATGTGATCCATTTTTTCAATATATTTATCAATGCCCTTAGAGGAATTATTCGTCAGAAAAAGAGCCTTGCCGCCAATGCTTTTTACGTACGCAAGAAAGTCCAGCGTTCCGTCAAAAAGATCGTTATCAAGATAGATCGTTCCATCCATGTCAAGGCAAAAAAGACGAATCTGCTTAAGTTTTTCCATATAGTTTTCTCGCTTTCATGGAAAAGAGGCGCGCCCGATTGCTCGGCATGCGCCTCTTTGTTTTTTAAACCTCCGGATATCCGTCCGGATTATTTCTCTGCCATCTGGCGGAGTCCTCACACATTTTTGCAAGGTCTCTTTCTGCGCGCCAGCCAAGCACTTTTTCCGCCTTGGCGGGATCGGCATAGCACTCCGCAATGTCACCGGGACGGCGAGGCGCGATCTTGTAATTCACAGGAGCGCCCCATGCCTTCTCAAATGCGGCGATCATTTCCAGAACGGAATAGCCATTACCCGTTCCGACGTTGACGTGATCCACGCCCTTCATCGTTTCGGTGTAATCCAGAGCCTTCAGATGCGCAAGAGCGAGATCCACAACGTGGATATAATCGCGCACACCGGTTCCGTCCTTGGTATCGTAATCATCGCCGAACACGCTGAGGCACGCAAGCTTGCCTGCCGCAACCTTTGCGATATAAGGAAGAAGGTTATTCGGAATTCCCTTGGGATCCTCTCCGATCGTTCCGCTCTCATGCGCACCGATAGGATTGAAGTAGCGGAGGATGCAAGCGGAGAAATCGGGATTGGCGGCCGCCGTATCCTTCAGAATGCGCTCGATCATCAGCTTGGTTTCGCCGTAAGGGTTCGTTGTGGAAAGAGGAAAATCCTCGCGAATCGGAACGGACTTCGGAAGACCGTATACCGTTGCAGAGGAGCTGAACACGATGCGATTCACGCCGTGCGCCAGCATGCACTCCAGGAGATGGAAGGTTCCCGTCAGATTGTTGTGATAATAAAGAAGAGGAAGCGCGCAGGACTCGCCAACCGCCTTCAGACCAGCAAAATGGATAACGGAATCGATCTCGGGGTTCTCATCGAACACGCGATTCAAGGTTTCTTTATCCAGAAGATCGCAAAGAACAAACTTCGGGCGCTTACCCGTGATGCCCTCGATACGATCCAAAACGCAAAGCTTACTATTGGAAAGGTTATCAACGATAATAACGTCCTTGCCAATATTCAAAAGCTCCACCACCGTGTGCGAACCGATATAACCGGTTCCGCCCGTTACGAGAATTGACATACTCCACCTCTGTTGATAGTTTTTTATAAAAACAAAAAAGAGCAGAACTACCCACTCTTTTTTGTCAAATATTAGTCAGCGTAAACGCTAACCTGCTTTCTGCCGCCGGAAATGTGCTCGAACTTCACCTTTCCGCTAATAAGAGCAAAAAGAGTATCATCCGTTCCGATACCTACATTGTTACCGGGATGGATCTTGGTGCCGCGCTGTCTTACAAGGATGTTACCTGCAAGAACTGCCTGTCCGTCAGCCTTCTTAACGCCAAGGCGCTTAGACTCGGAATCACGGCCGTTTTTAGTAGAACCTACGCCCTTTTTGTGAGCGAAGAATTGCAAACTAAGCTTCAACATTTTCTTTACCTCCGTATTTTTTTGATGGTGCTCAAATCTCACGCTCGATCTCTTTTACATCGAGGAATTCATAATACTCCTCAACGAGATCCATCAGCTGCAAGAAATAAGCTTGGATAAGACCGGAAAGCGCATATTGCTTTCTCTCGTCGGATTCATATTTGGGAAGAGCGCCTTTGCAGATCACGCGGATATCCGTGGTTTTCTCATCGATCGTGTAATCCACGTCCGATGCGAAGGAAACCTCGATCGCATTGATAATCAGCATCGTCATGCTGGAGAGAGCGGCACAGAGAACATCGTCTCCCGACTCGCCATACCCAGTGTGTCCCTGCTCCTCAAAGCCGTAATAAATTCCGCCGGCCTTATAAAAAGTAATGGTTGTCATAGAAATTAAGCCTCGATCTTAGCAATCTGGATCTTAGTGTAATCCTGACGATGACCGATCTTCTTCTTTTCGTTCTTCTTCGACTTATACTTGATAACGTCGATCTTCTTGGACTTGCCGTTCTTAAGAACGGTTGCAACAACGGTAGCACCTGCTACATAAGGAGTACCAACGGACAAAGCCTCGCCGCCAACAGCCAGAACCTTATCGAAGGTTACGCTCTCGCCTTCGGCGATGCCAAGCTTCTCAACGAATACTACGTCTCCCTCGGCAACCTTGTACTGCTTTCCACCCGTTACGAAAATAGCGAACATGTAAAGCACCTCACTTTCAGTAAGAAATCGCTGTCATAGGCGGCTTTCGCACTTAAGCCCAAAACAAGCGTCAAAATATTATATCATTTATAGAGATAAAAGTCAATAGGTTTTGATAATTTTTTCTATATTTTTCAAAAATATATACAAAAAAATTATTCTTCTGCCTTGCAACCTGCGCAATTGCCATCGCAATCGCCATCGCAAAGCTCAAAATCCATCACCTTCTCGCCGCAAGCAGGGCAAACGAGCGAATCGGTATCAAGAGAATCGTCAAAATAAACGGTTTCGCCGCAGGAGGGGCATTCTACCTCATAGAATCCATCATCCTCCTCACTCACGAGATCTTCTTCGCCTTCCTCTTCGTCCTCTTCGGTTTCAAACACGGTTTCCTCAACGAAGCCAAGATCCTCATCCAGCTCCTCGATATAATCGCGAAGCTCAGCACACTCGCTCTCAAGCGCACCGATCTTATCTGCCATATCCGAGATCAAGGAAAGCATTTCGGAGAGAATTCTTCCCTCTTTCTCCTTGCTGTCAATACCATAACCCTCAAAAAGGCCCTGCACGTAGGCCGCACGCTCATTCAACGTCATTTCAAAAATCTCCTTATCATTTTATAATGAAACAAAAAAGCAAAACCGGCTCGCGCATGCATGGCAGGCGGCGAGCCGGTTTATCAGAAAAGCTTACGCTCTCTCAAGATACTCGCCGGTTCTGGTGTCGATTCTGAGAAGGTCGCCCTCGTTGATGAAGATCGGAACCTTGATGGTTGCGCCGGTCTCAAGGGTTGCGGCCTTGGTTACGTTCGTTGCGGTATCGCCGCGAACGCCGGGCTCGGTCTCGGTTACGCGAAGCTCAACGAACGTGGGAGGCTCAACAGAGAATACGTTGCCCTTGAAGGAGCAGATACGGCAAACAGTGTTCTCCTTAACGAACTTGAAGTTGTCACCAAGCTTCTCCTTGTTAAGAGGAATCTGCTCGTAGGACTCCTGATCCATGAAGTAATAAAGATCGCCATCGTTGTAGAGATACTCAAGATCGCGACGCTCGATTACTGCGTTCTCAAACTTAGCGGTGGGGTTGAAGGACTCCTCACGGATAGCACCGGTTACAACGTTCTTATACTTGGTTCTAACGAACGCCGCACCCTTTCCGGGCTTTACGTGCTGGAACTCGATAACCTGGCAAACCTGACCATCCTTCTCGAAGGTCACGCCATTTTTAAAATCACCTGCAGTCAACATAACTTTTATTCCTTTTCTCGGCGGTTAAATTGATTCAGGAGTCTCTCGCAGACCGCCCGCTCTGCGCCTCCTAAGTTTTCGGCCGTTGCGACCTCATAACATACACATTTATTTTACTACATTTTACTGTATTTTTCAAGGGGTATTTTTAATTTTTTTTTACTTTTTATGAAAAAATTCTGCCAAAAAGCGGTTTTTAGAGGATTTCGATCAGATCTTTTCCCGATTTTGTCAGATTTCTGATGCCTTTTTCTCGAATAACGACCATATCCTCAATGCGACATCCGTAGAGCCCCTCGATATAAATGCCCGGCTCGACCGTTACCACATTGCCCGACACAAGGACGTTTTTAACGTTCTTTGCACTGAGACGCGGAGCTTCATGAATATAAAGGCCAACGCCATGACCGAGAGAATGACCAAAGGTATCGGGATAATCCCGATCAATGATGCGGCGCGCAACAGCATCTGCTTCCGAGCAAAGAACGCCTGCGGAAAGAAAATCCAGGGCGGCCTTTTGTGCCGTGAGAACGGTGTTATAAAGCTTTTTCATTTCGTTCGTTGCGCGGCCGATGGATACGGTTCTTGTCATATCCGAGCAATAGCCGCCGTATTTTGCGCCAAAATCCATCGTTAAAAATCCGGGCTCCAGCTTGCAGGGGCGAGGCACACCGTGCGGCAGGGCGCTCTGCGCACCCGAAACTGCGATCGTATCAAAGGCGATGCCCTCTGCGTCAAGACGGCGCATTCTGTACTCCAGCTCGGCGGCAACCTCAATTTCCGTCATATTTGGTGTGAGAACCGCAAGAAGCTCCGCGAAGGCGGCATCCGTGATGCTCTGCGCCTTTGCAATCAAGGCGATCTCTTCCCCGCTCTTGACCTCGCGCATTTTATCGATCACGTCTTCGATATCGCAAAGCGCAACGCCTGCAAGGCGCTCCGTATAACGCTTATGATCAGCGACCGTTAAAACGCCTCCCTCGAAGCCGAGGCGGCGCACCTTTTTCTCGGCAATGATTTCCTGCATGAAGGATATCCTTCCCTCGGGAAGCACAACCGTGTACCCTTCATATGCATGGCGCTCGGCTGCCTCCTTATATCTGAAATCGGTTACAAGATAGGCAACATCCTCAAGAATCAGAAGATAACCGTCCGTGAAGGCGAAGCCTGAGAGGTATTGCTGATTTTTTTCATCCGTTACGAGAAGCGCATCCAAGGACAGGCGCTTCATTTCGGCTCTTATATTGCCAAGAGGTGTCATATCATTTTCCTTTCGTACGCATCCTTCATCATGCGGGCATCCCGCGTTTGCGTGCCTGCGGATTCACAAATGATCGTTGGCGCAAGATGCTCACGCGCGATCGCTTCCATCAAGGGCTCAAAATTCGGGCCGTATTCCATGTCATCAAAGGTGAGATGGCGCTTTTCGCCCGCCACCGTCCATTCGATTTTTGAAAAATGGCAATGCAGATCTCTTGCGACCGTATCACCAAGGCTTTCGCCAATAGAATCAAAAACACGGCGATACGCATCTGCATTTTCGAAAACGCCGCCGCATTCTCTGGCATTCATATGACCGAAGTCTACCACGGGAACGAGCCTTTTATCCATAGAGCAAAGCTCAATGACCTCCGAAAGCGTTCCAAGCTGATTTTTCTTTCCCATCGTTTCAAGACCGATCGAAATACCGTAAGTATCCACGCTTTCAAGCGTTTTATAAAGGGTATCTCTTGCAAAATTCATAGCTTCGGCGCGCGATATTTTTGCGGCAGAGCCCGTATGCACCACGATGGTGCGCGCCCCGAGAAGGCGCGCCGCCGAAAGACTGCGGCGGATATATTCCACGCTATTCAGGCGTTTTTCAAGCTCCAACGAGGAAAGCGAGATAAAATACGGCGCATGAAGCGACATGGCAATTCCCTGCCTTTTCGCCTCTTGCCCGATGAGAAGCAGGCCTTCCGCAGAAGCGGAAAGTCCGTTTCCCGCCTCATACTCATAGGCATCCAAACCATAGTTTTTTACGAAGGATGGCGCGTCTAAGACGCTTTTTGCGCCGGAACTATGAAATTCCTCGCATCCGCCGCCGGGTCCGAATTTGGGCATACTCATTTCTTGTTTCTCCTAAAATAGCACTTCATGATCGGGCGCTCCAAGAGACGCTTAAAGCGCGTTAAGACGTCCGTTTTATCTTTAATGGGCGGAACGAGCGCCGCGCGGATGCCCGCAAAGCGAGCCGCAAAAACATCCGTAAATATCTGATCTCCCATGAAAAGCGTTTCGCTCTTGGAAACGCCCATCTCGCGCATGGCGCGCTTGATTTTTCCGGGAAAGGGCTTTTTTGCTTTGCAATAAGCAATCTTGCCAAGCTCTTTGTTGAAGCGCTCGACTCTTTCTCTTCCGTTATTGGAAACAAAGGCGGCAGAGATGCCAGCCTCGGAAAGAGCGAAAAACCAAGCGCGAACAGCCTCGCTCGGCTCGGCGTTTTCATAAGGCTCAAGAGTGTTATCAATATCCAAAACAAGCGCGCGGATTCCCTGTTCCTTCAAAAAGGAGACCGATGCGCCCGCATAGGTTTCAAAGTAAAAATCGGGGGCAAGAAACGCCATGCTTTTTCCTCCTGAAATTTCGCATATATTTCATAGATAAGTATAACATTTTTCCACTCTAAAGTCAAGAAATAAATTGTTCCATTCGAGCAAACCCAAAGGATGCCAACTTCTGCCGCAAAATAAAGTATCACAACAAAAAAAGAGATGCAATAAAGCTCTGCATCTCTTTTTTATATCAGCGAATTTTTATTGTATCTATGAAAAACTTTTCTTTATATGCATCGAAGATTTCCGCTTCTACGCGATCGACTTCCTTCTCTGCAGGAATTACGAAACGGTAATAGCGACCGTCATCCTTATCCTCAAAATCACAGGTGAAGATCGTTTCTCGACAATAGCCGAAGTCAGCCGGGCGGCCATCCGCCTCAAAGGCCTTATTACCATCGGGAAGCTTTTGATGCATCGGGCCTACGTTTTCGCCCCAAAGGATTTCCACGCGCTCGTCGCTTCCATCTTTATAATAAACGTGATAATAGCCGAGGCGGAACATATCGTCATCAAGAAAATCACCGCAACCGAAATATCCGTGCGGAATTTCAAGATCCGTGGTATGCAGAATATTCACGTGATGCCCTTCCATTGCATCACGGAAACGGTAATCGAAAGCAGAGGCGGCGGAATACGAAAGCTCAAGTCCTCGCTTTGCATCATTATATTCTCTACTCCACGCCATACGGGAAGCATATACCACATCCGCAAGGCGCTTACCTCTTTGCATCTGCTTGAAATCGGATGCGCCCCAACTGGAGACGGCAAAGCCCTTTGCTCCGGCAGCCACTCTGCCCCGCCACTGATCAAAAAGCAGCCCTTCGAAGTTTCCGTAAACCATCGGAATGCCGTTGTAATGGTATTCGCGATCCCCCATAGGAGAAAAAGCCCAATACCAATTCATTCCGATGACATCCTTCGGGATCATGGCAATGGCGGGATAGGTTTCCTCCACCGTTGCGGTTATCGCGGTTGGCGGCAAAAGCGATGCCTCTGCATACGTGCAGTTTTTTCCGCCCTGCAGATGATAAACCTTGCCCTTATATTCTACGGTTTTCGGATGCTCGGTGTACACCGTTGTATAGAACGCGCCGCCGGCAGGGCGAAGATCTCGGTTATAGCTGTTCATCAGCTTTTCCGACCACATCATCGTGCGGATCCCGCGCTCGGCGAGAAAATCATGAATCTTCGTTATATCCCCTGCAAACAGTTCTGCACCTCTCTTGCCCTTGCAACGGGGGCAAACGCCGTATACATAATACTCATCGTGACCGATATGCATAACCTTGGGATCGAAAACCTCGATGACCTCTTCCATGACCTCGAAAAGGATTTCATAGGATTTTGGATTAGAAGGACAGTAGGTATCGGGATAGGGATCCTCGGGGCGTTCGGCAAAATCCGTTCTTCCCGCCATCAGGTAATCCGCGTGCGAAAGGCAAGGTACTTCGGGAATCGGCTCAAGGCCATGCGCACGTACATAAGCGCAAATTTCGCGAACAAGCTCCTGAGAGAGAAATTTTCCGCCGCCGTTTTCAATATGAATCGAGTTTTTGCCCCAATGCTGAGAATGCTGGAAATCATCGGCCTTATGGCTATATTCTCCGAAAATCTCGCAATGCTCTACCCAATAATCGTTAATCTCCGGGTGGTTTTTATATTCCATTGCGCCGCCGACCTCAAGAACAAGGGCGTTGTAGCCGTAATGCATGAACATATCGACCATATAATAAAATTCATCGAGCTTTTCCTCGGCAGGCAGATACATCTTTACCGCGCGGAACTCTACAAGAGGAACGTTATAGATAAGCCCCTCTTTGATGCCGGCTCTATAATGCGAGCGGAGCGTTGCGGCACCGTAAAGATAGCCACGCAGATGATTGGCATACACGGTGATATGCTCCTTTGCTACCTCCAAGAGATAGGCATCCTCTTTTTCCTCAATTACTGCACCGAAGGCAGAAACGATCTTTTCCTTCTCTGCCGCGCCCAAGGGGAGAAAGCGGATGGAGGCAACCGCACCAAGCTTTTCGCCCGAAAAAAGGCGCGAAAGCTGATCGCGGATCACAGCGTTTTCAGTTTCAAGCTTCGTTTTTGAATCGATGAAAACGGTTTCGCCGTTTAATGCAACATATGTATCCTTATAATTTTCATTCAAGCTCATTTGGATTCTCCTGAAATGGGAATTTAAAATTCGCGCAACCTACGCTTTCACCTATTATACAACAATCTATATAAAAAGTCAATTGAACGGTCGGCCATCTTTTCGGAATTTATGGCCGACCGTTCAAGTTTTTACATTATTTTTATATATAAGAAAGCTTACATGCCCTCCGATGCGCGCTTACAGGCGCGCGCAAGATACGCCTTGATGCGCTTTTGCTTCTTATATTCACCACGGAACATAAAGTAAACAAAAACAATGAGACATATGGGAACGATTGAGAAGGCCGCCTTTGCAATGCACATCCATATAAAATACGCTACAAGGAAGAGCCAAATCAGATGAAAATGCGGCTCGGTTACGATCACGCCGTACAGCCTTGTGTTATCGCCAACCTGCTTTGTGCGCCCTGCAAAATACGTGCCGACCAAAAAGCCGTTATCCCTCGTTGGACGATCCATAATTTCGCAGCGCATACGGATGGTTTTTCCCTTTTTCTTATAATGCATATGCGGCTTCCCGTCCCCCTCTGCAAAACGAACGCCCTCGTTTACACGCGCGTTATTCTGAAGCGTTTTCAAAAGCGCTTCCTCGGAGCAAGCCGCTTCCATATTCACAAAATACATAGTTCCTCCGATATGCGTTTAATTTTTGATATAAACTCTGTCCTGAATATATTTGTCCTTATATTGCTCGAAGATCTCAGTTTCCACATGAGAAACGGGCTTCTTTGTCGGGATCACGAAACGATAGTAACGGCGATCGTCCTTATCCACGAAGTCGCAGGTGAAGATGGGCTCACGAGTGTAAGACATAAGCTTTTTCAATGCGTGCGGCTCGGTGGCAGGACCAACGTTTTCGCCCCAAAGAATGGAAACGCTCTCTTTCGTTCCGTCCTTATAAAAAACGTGGAGATAGCCGAGGCGGAACATATCGTCATCCGGGAATTCGCCGCAACCGAAATAATCGTGACGGATCGCAAGATCCGTGGTATGGAGGACGTCGATATACGATCCCTTTAAGGCATCACGGAAGCGATAATCAAACGCGGAGGATGCCGCATACTGTATTTCTACATCCAAATCCGATTCGCTGTATTCTCTGCTCCACGCCATACGGGAGGCATATACCATATCACCAAGGCGATCGCCTCTTTGCATCTGTCTGAAATCCGATTCGCCCCAGCTGGAAACAACGAAGCCCTTTGTTCCCGCCGCCACGCGGCCGCGATAATTTTTGCAAAGCGGGCCGCAGAAGTTTCCGAACACGTGTGTCAGCCCATGATAATGATAATCCATATCGCCAAGCTCGTAATAGAAATAATACCAATTGACGGCAATGATATCCTTCGGGATCATGCCGATGGCGGGATATGTTTCCTCCACGGTGGTGAGAACCGTTCCTTCGGGAAGGAGCGGAACGCTATAGGGCGAGATCGTGTGTCCCCATTGCTCCTGGAGCTTTTGCCCCTTGAAGGTAAAGAATCTGCCGCTCGGGGTGTATCTTCTTGAATAACGTGCGCCACCTGCGGGATTCCAATTTTCATCATAGCTATTGAGAAGCATTTCGCCCCACATCATCGTTCGGATATTGCGGTCGGCGAGATATTTGTGTATTTTCTTTATATCCTCGGCATAAAGCTCGGCAGTTTTCTTTCCCTTGCAAAGAGGACAAGAGCCGCCGACATACCATTCGTCATGTCCGATGTGCATTACCTTGGGATCAAACACCGCAATGACCTCGTCCATAACGTCAAAAAGGATCTCATAGCATTTCGGATTCTGCGGGCAATATGTATCGGGATACGGATCCTCAGGGCGCTCGGCAAGCTCGGCTCTTCCCGCGATCAGATAATCCGCATGCGACAGCGAGGGGACTTCGGGAATCGGCTCAAGACCGCGCGCACGCGCATAGGCACAGATTTCTCTCACGATCTCTTGCGAAAGGAATTTTCCGCCGCCGTTTTCGATATGAATGGAATCCTTGCCCCAGGTTTGCGATCTCTGCACATCACGCGCCTTGCAGCTGTATTCAAAAAACTCCTTGCAGGAATCCACCCAAAATTCGTTGATTTCGGGATGCTTTTTATATTCCATCGCGCCGCCGACCTCGAGGATAAGCGCATTATAGCCGTAATGCATGAACATATCGAGCATATAATAGAATTCATCGAGCTTTTCCTCGGCGGGAAGATACATTTTCATTGCGCGGAGCGAAACAAGCGGCACATTATAGATAAGCCCATCTCGGATGCCTTCGTGATAATGCGACCAGACTGTGCAAGCGCCGTAGAGGAAGCCGCGCTCATAGTTTGAATATACGGTTACCGTGTTTTCGGTTATCTCTACGAGATATGCATCCTCTTTATCTTCAAAAACGTCTCCGAAGGTCTTTGTGATCTTTTTCTTCTCCACATCGCCAAGGGATAGGAAACGGATAGACTCTATCACATCCGCGCTTTCTCCCACGCAAAGAGGAGAAAGCTTTTTCAAGACAACCTCGTTTTCGGTTTTGATCTTTGTTTGCTTTCCGAAATAACGAGGTGTGCCGTTCAAGGCAACGTAGGTATCCTTAAAATTTTCGTTAAACATAATCGCTCCCTTACAATAAACGCAAAAAGCATGAAAGGCCTGACCTTTATCTCAAATTATAAGGCTTTTATTTTGGAAAAGCAATATCTTTTCATAACCTTTTGATTAAGAAAAGTAACTTAGTTCTTTACCGTAATGCTCTCTACAAAATGCTTACCGGCAAATCTTTCAAAAATCTCGGTTTCCACACGGGAAACGGGCTTCTTTGTCGGGATCACGAAACGATAGTAACGGCGATCGTCCTTATCCACGAAGTCACAGGTGAAGATAGTTTCACGAGAAGAGGAAACCGTTTTCGGCTGACCGTCCTCGGCAAAGGCGAGCTTTGCCCCCTCTTCGGTGACCTCACCGGCGGGGCCAACATTTTCACCCCAAAGGATCTCCACCTTTTCATCCGTTCCGTCCTTGTAATGGATATGATAATAGCCAAGGCGGAACAGATCATCCTCCCAAAAATCGCCGCAACCGAAATAGCCATGCGGGATTTCGATATCGGTGGTGTGAAGAATATCGATATGCGAGCCATTCAAGGCATCGCGGAAGCGATAATCAAAAACGGAGGCGGCGGCATATCGATCTTCTGTGGATTTATTCTTCTCGTCGTAATCGCGGCTCCAAGCCATACGGGATGCATAAACGGCTTCGCCAAGGCGCTTACCTCTCTGCATCTGCTTAAAATCGGATGCGCCCCAGCTGGAGACACAATATCCCTTTGCGCCCGAGGCCACTCTACCCTTCCAGTTGTTGAATCCGAGACCGGTGAAATTACCGTAAACCATGGGAATGCCATGGTAATGATAATCCATATCTCCAAGCTCATAATAAGAATAATACCAGTTCATTGCAATGATATCTTTGGGAACCATAGCGATGGCGGGATAAGTTTCCTCCACCGTTTGATACAGCGTTCCCTCAGGAAGAAGCGGCACATCATAGGGATGCACGGGATGACGCGTGAGCACCTCATGCGTTTTTCCTCTGAAGGTAACGAATTTTCCGCTACCGGTATAACGCGTGGTATAACGAGCGCCGCCGGCCGGCTGCCAATTCTTATTATAGCTATTGAGCAGCTTTTCCGACCAAAGCATCGTGCGAATCCCGCGCTCCGCAAGGAAGTCATGGATCTTTATAATATCGCCGGCATAGATTTCTGCTCCGGTTTTTCCTTTGCATTTATCACATATACCGTAAACGTAATATTCATCGTGACCGATATGCAAAACCTTAGGCTCAAATACCTCGATAACCTCTTCAAGAATCCTGAAAAGAACCTCATAGGATTTGGGATTGGAGGGGCAATAGGTATCCGGGAAAGGATCGTTCGGGCGCTCGGCAAAATCGGTTCTGCCCGCCATCAGATAATCCGCATGGGAGAGGCAGGGGCATTCCGGAATCGGCTCAAGGCCATGCGCACGGCAATACGCGCAAATCTCGCGCACGAGCTTCTGCGAGAGCACCTTGCCGCCGCCGTTTTCAATATGAATGGAGTTTTTGCCCCAGGGCTGTGTGGTTTGCAGCTGCGTTGCTTTTCCGTTGTATTCAAAAAGATCCTCGCAAATCTCGATCCAATACGCATTGATTTCGGGAGAATTCTTATATTCCATTGCGCCGCCGACTTCAAGAACGATGGCGTTATAGCCGTAATGCATGAACATATCGACCATATAATAGAATTCGTCCAACTTCTCTTCTGCGGGAAGATACAGCTTTACCGCGCGGAACTGCACGAGGGGTACGTTATAGATCAGGCCTTCCTTGATGCCGTCTCTGTAATGTGTCCAGACCGTGCAAGCACCATAGAGGAAGCCGCGCTCGTAGTTTGAGTAAACGGTGACGCTTTTCTCGGTTACTTCTACGAGATATGCATCCTCTTTATCTTCGTAAACGTTTCCGAAGGTCTTTTCGATCTTCTCCTTTTCCGCATCGGTCATGGGGAGGAAGCGGATGGATTCGATCGCTCCCGCCTTTTCACCCGCACAAAGCGGAGAAAGCTTCTTTAAAATAACATTATTTTCGGTTTCTATTTTCGTTACTTCGGAAAAATAACGCTCCGTGCCGTTCAAGGCGGCATACGTATCTTTGAAATTTTGATTAAACATATTTCTGTCTCCTTTTATTTTTCGTTACTGTTTAAACTCTATAACAGTTACGCCTGCATCGCCCTCGCCCCATTCACCGTGGCGATAGGATTTGATGCGGCGATCCTGCTTAAAATATTTCCAAAGAGCGGCACGAAGCGCTCCCGTTCCCTTGCCGTGGATAATACGCACGGTTGGAATATTAGCCAAAACGGCATCATCCAAATACTTATCGATAACAAACCACGCATCATCACCGATCATACCGCGCACGTCAATTTCGGGACGGAAGGTGGAAACGATGGATTTCTTGACCTTGCCCTCGCTCGGCTTTTTCGGCTCTTCCTTTTTGCGGAAGGCTTGCTTTCCGTCCATCAGACGCAGTTCCTTCTCTTCCACCTTCGTTTTCAAAATGCCCGAGGTTACGGAATAAAGACCTTTTTTATCCTTCAAGGCGGATATGACACCTTCCTTGCCGAGGCTGACGAGATATACCTTATCGCCGACAACAAGCGGGCGCGGCAAAACGTATTCCTCATCCAAGGAAACCTCGCTGATCGAGAGTCCCTCAAAGAGGGCTTCCGTTTCGCGAAGATGCGAGCGGATCTGCTCCTTGGCGGAATGCATCATGCGGTTGCGCGCTTCCTTATCCTCCTGCTTTTTGAGATCTTCGAGCTGGCGGAAGATAAATTCGCTGGATGCGCGTGCACTATCGAGGATCTGGCGCGCCTTCAAGGCTTGCTTCTCTACTTCATCCTCGGTCTTTTTGATTTTTATGTTCAGCTCGCGCTCAGCACGCTCCTTAAAGCTTTCGTATTCAATGCGAAGGCGCTCGGCTGCTTCCTTTTCCTTTTCCATTTCGGCGCGTTCGGTATCAAGGCGGGTGATGACCTCCTCAAATCTCTTATCCTCTCTTTCGATCAGGCGACCTGCGCGGTCGATGATCATGGGATCGAGACCCAGCTTTTCCGAAATTGCAAAGGCGTTGGATTTTCCCGGCGTTCCGACAATCAGACGATAGGTCGGGCGGAGGGTTTCCACATTGAACTCGCAGGATGCGTTTTGCACGCGCGCGGTTTCAAGCGCATACGCCTTCAGCTCTGCGTAGTGCGTGGTGGCGGCGGTTACCGCACCGACAGACTTGGTTTTCTCCAGGATGGCAACGGCAAGCGCCGCGCCCTCGATGGGGTCTGTTCCCGCGCCGAGCTCATCGAAGAGAACGAGAGAATTTTCGGTAGCACGGTTCAGAATATCCACGATATTCACCATATGCGAGGAGAAGGTGGAAAGCGATGCCTCAATGCTCTGCTCATCTCCGATATCCACCAGCACCTGATCGAAGATACCGATGCGGGAATTATCCAGGGCGGGAATCTGCAGACCCGCCTGCGCCATCACGGTGAAAAGTCCCAACGTTTTCAGCGTTACGGTTTTTCCGCCCGTGTTCGGGCCTGTAATGATAAGGCTATCGTGATGCTCGCCGACCGCCACATCGATCGGCACAACCTTCGTTTTATCGAGCAAGGGATGGCGCGCGCGGTGAAGCTCGATCTTGCGCCCCGACTCGATATGCGGGCGCTCGGCCTTCATTTCAATGGCAAGGCTTCCGCAAGCAAAGATGAAGGAGAGCTCAACGATATTATGATAGTTCAGCGAAATCAAAGAGCAACACTCGCCTGCGGCGGCGGAAAGCTCTGCAAGAATTCGATCAATCTCATTTCTTTCGGCGGCGGCAAGGCTTTTCAGCTCGTTATTGGCATCCACCACTGCCATTGGCTCAACGAAAAGCGTTGCGCCCGAGGAGGACGTATCATGCACGAGGCCCTTGATCTCGTTTCTGTATTCTGCTTTTACGGGAACAACGTAACGGCCGTTTCGCATCGTTACGATATTTTCCTGCAGATATTTAAGGCGATTGCCGCCAACATAGCTCTGCAGGGTGTCTTTGATTTTATTGTTTGCCACACGGATCTTGCGGCGGATATCAGCGAGCGCAGGGCTTGCCTCGTCTGCAATCATATCCTCGGAGAGGATGGCGCTACGAATGCGGTCCTCCAGGGCGCGGCTCGGAAGCAGACGGCCAAAAAGCTCGTCCAGCCCCGTATCGAAGGTTTTATCCGTGTGCACATAATCAAGCAATGCACGCGTGCTCGTCAGAAGCGAGGCGATTGCCATCAGTTCCTTCGGAGAAAGAACGGCACCTTTATAGGCGCGCTCCGCGGAGGAAACAACGCTTTCGTCTGCAGAAAAGGAGGGATAGCCCTTATGGTTGATCAGGCGCTTTGCATCCTCGGTGCGGCTTTGGCGCAAAAGCACGGTTTCGATATCCTCGCTCGGAAGGAGCGCTGATGCTCTTCCCTTTGCACCCGCAACGGCGGCGTGCTCCGCGAGCATGGCGGTTATTTTTTCAAACTCTAAGGTGCGAAGCATCTTGGAGGAAAACGGCATAGTTCTGTTCCTTTCCGTATGCGCGTTTTATCGCATACGCTTTATTTCTATTCGACCTCGACTTCCTTATAGAAATCGAGCGTTTTGAAGCTACGCTCCAAATGATTCAAAAGATAATGCTCGGCGGCGGCGGCAAAAAAACGCATATCCTCGTCACCGATGCGATAGGCATAAATTCTTTCCAAGGGACTGTAGATCACATAGCCTGCGGCGATTTTTGCGCCTTCGGGGAGGATACAGAGAAGATGGCGCTCATGCCCATCATCCTCGCGAAGATCCAAGGCGGATTCGCCCTCGGCGCGGCAGGTGGCACAGATAAGGCTACCGTCCATCACGTCGAGATAAAAATCTCCTTCCCGACCGTCACACTCGCGACAAGCAAGAATATCCGGCGAAAAGCCGAGAATGGCGGCCGCACGGAATTCAAACGTGGCCTTGATCTTTCGGAGCGAAATCTGCCCCTTAGCAATGGCATACAAGGAATTGAGGGAGAGGCGAAGAAGCTCCTTGTCCGCCTCGGAGACGGTTACGTCCGACAACACCTCGCAAAGATATGAGGCGAGGGCAAGCCCCTCCAGCCTTTTGCGGATATCGAAGAAGCTCTCGATCAGCTCAGCTTCCTTGATCCAATAATAATCGTTTTTCTGATAGAGCACGTAGCGCCCGTAGCAAAACTGCAGCGTTGCCGACATCTGACGGCTCTTGATCGAGCGCGCGCCCTTGGCGATGGCGGTGATCACACCGGTCTCCTCCGTGAAGATCGTGACAAGCCTGTCCGACTCCTTAACGTCGGCCGTTCGGATGATCAGCCCTGTAACGGTGGTCAGCATCAGTTTTCTTCGTTATAGCCGAAATTACGCAAAGTGAAATCGCTATCACGCCAATTTTCTTTCACGCGCACGTAGAGATCGAGGAAGATGCGCGTTCCGAGCATTTTTTCAAGATCCTCTCTTGCATACGTACCAACCGTTTTGATGGTGGCGCCGTTTTTACCGATGATCATGCCTTTATGGGAGGCCTTTTCGCAATAAATTTCCGCGCGGATAGAGATCACATCCTTCTTTTCCTTCCATTCCTCAATGGAAACAGCCGTTCCGTGCGGAATCTCCTCCTCAAGAAGTCTGAGGAGCTTCTCACGGATGACCTCAGCGGCGAGCTGGCGCTCGGGCTGATCAGTCAGAATATCGTCCGGGGAAAACCATTCGCTTTCATAAAGGAACTTTCCACACTCCTCGACAACGGTATCCACACCCTTATCATGCTTTGCGCTGATCGGAATCACGGCGGCAAAATCGTGTGCGGCGGCATAGGCCTCTATGGTTTTTGCAATGTTGGCAGGACGAACAGCGTCGATTTTATTCACTACAAGAATAGCGGGGATATCTGCAGCCTTGATGTTTTCAATAAGGGATGCCTCGATATCACCAACGGCCTCGCGCGCTTCAACCACCAAAACGGCAAGATCTACGCCGGAAAGCGTGTCCTTTGCGGTTTTCACCATAAAATCACCCAGCTTGGTGCGCGGCTTGTGCACACCGGGGGTATCGAGAAATACCATCTGATCCTCGCCCACAGTATGGATTCCCGTGATGCGGTTTCTCGTGGTTTGCGGCTTTTTGGAAACGATGGCGACTTTTTCGCCAAGGATTGCATTCAAAAGCGTGGATTTTCCTACGTTCGGACGGCCCACAAAGGCAATAAAAGCGGTTCTTTTCATTTTTTCAACTTCCTCTATTTCAGTTCGTTAATTTTAAGTAAGCTCGGGCATCATTTCAATCACGGCTCTTTGCCTTCTGCATTGCTCTTCATCGTCCTCTTTGCTACGCTCGTGATCGTAGCCAAGAAGATGAAGAGTGGAATGGATGGCAAGAAAGGCCGCCTCACGAAGGAAGGAATGCCCAAGCTCCTCGGCCTGCGCGGCGGTTCTCTCCAAAGAAATCACGATATCACCAAGCGGAATCGGGCCGAATTCGCCCTCGTCCTCCCATTCTCCGGCCTCGTACATCGGGAAGGAAAGCACGTCCGTTGCGCGATCGATATCGCGGAACTGCTTATTGATGCTCTGAATGTATTCGTTATCACAAACGGTCAGCGAGATTTCGACATCGCTCTCAAATCCCTCGTAGATCAAGGTATTCATAATAGCGGCGCGAAGCGTTTTCTTCAACTCGTAATTCGCAAGAGGCATCCGCTTCGTTGCGCTGAATGTGATAAAAAGCTTTGGTGACTTCATTTTTGTTCCCTTTCTTTTTTAGCCGCGATGCCTTTATCGTATTTTTCATAGGCATCGATGATTTTGCGCACCAACGGATGGCGCACCACGTCTCTTGAGGTGAAGGAGAAAATTCCGATCTCCGGAATATCCTGCAAAACGGAGGAGGCGATGGCAAGACCGCTCTTTTGCCCTCTCGGCAGGTCTGTTTGCGACATATCTCCCGTGACGATCGCCTTCGATCCATAGCCAAGGCGGGTCAAAAACATCTTCATCTGCTCCGGCGTTGTGTTCTGCGCTTCATCCAGGATAATGAATGAGGAATCCAGGGTTCGGCCGCGCATATAGGCAAGCGGCGCGATCTCGATCGTTCCCCGCTCCTTATGACGCTGATAATTTTCGGGGCCGAGAAGCTCAAAAAGCGCATCGTACAAAGGGCGAAGATAGGGATCGATCTTGCTCTGCAGATCTCCCGGAAGATAACCGAGATGCTCGCCCGCCTCCACGGCAGGACGCGTTAAGATAATGCGATCCACAGCTTTTGCGCGCAGAGCCTCAACCGCCATGGCAACCGCGAGAAAGGTTTTTCCCGTTCCCGCAGGGCCAAGACCGAGGATCACGGAATTTTTCTTGATGGTTTCCACATAGCGCTTCTGCGCGATGGTTTTTGCCTTAATAGGCTTTCCTCTGTTGGTCAGGCAGATGACGTCCTCGGAAAAGCTTTGCTCACGCTCCTCCCCGCCTTCCTTGAAAAGTGTGATCACGTATTCCACGGTCTGGGCATCAAGCATTTCGCCCGCGCCTGTCATACGGCCGAGGTATTCGAGCGTTTTATGCGCGAGCAAAAGATTCTCTCCCTCGCCACTGATTACGATCTCATCGCCTTCCTTATCCGCACCGCCACGCCGATTGGATACGCGAACGCCGAATGCGCCCTCGATCAGGCGGATATTGGAATCAAAAGCGCCGAAGAGCGCCGAGGTATCCTCGCTGGATTTGGTCATCAGATATTTTTCTGCCATGAAAATCTCCTTAATCGTTTTGGCTTGTGCGGATGGGCTTGGGTTCAGCGACGTTTCGGATCTGCGCATAGCGCAGAGTGAACGCATAACCGCACTCCGTGAAGCCTCCCTCGGTTTGCATAGAGACAATTTCTCCCTTTGAGAGCAGGTCTCCGAGGGATGCGCGAAGGCGTGCTTGTGCAAGACGAATGACTTCCTCCTCCGTCAAAAGAACCGTTTGCTCCTGTGCAAGATACGCCGTTTGTACCGACAGAGATATCGGTAGCGAGGCGCGCCCGAGCAATCGCAATTGTCTGTTATTTTCTATTATATCACATCCGTTTGGCAGATTTCTATAGTTTTTAAAAATATTTATGGAAAAACCAAAGAAATTTAAGGCAATTTTTACGTTCTTTTGCCGTTTCAGCGCGACTTTTTGCTCACTTTTCGAAACCTCAATGAAAATCTCGCCCTGCACGCGGCCCAGCACCTCTCCCGATGCGCCGCCAATCGTTCCGTCCGAATAGACCGCGCTGACGAGAAGATCCCCCGCCTTTACCGCATCTCCGACCTTTACGCACGGAACGCCGCTACTCGGAGAAACGGCGACGATCACAGAGTCTTCACTTGCGACAAGATTGGCAAGCGTGTTTTCCGGCGAGGAATCCTCTGCCGCCTTTTCGATCACGTTGACGTAAACGACCGTTCCTCGGCGATGCAGATTCACCCAAGCGACAGAAGAGCAGGCGCTCTTCAGGCCGTTTTCTATTTCCGAAAAATCCAGCGAGCGAAAGGTTGCACCGGGATAAAGTCCCGTATCGTGAAGCGAAGAAAGAACCGCTTTCTCTGCATCCTTCGAAGCGCCCAAAACGCGGATTTCAAAGACACGACCGCTTACGAAGGCAAAGACGAAAAGGCACAAAAGGATCGCTGCAAAAAACGAATATCTTTTTCGGTTTTCGAACATAAAATGCGGCAGTCCTCTTTCTTCGGTGTATGAAACGCCAAGAAGATCAAGCCTTGAAGCGAGGATTTTTCTGTGCTTTTTTCGCAAAACAAATGCACCGCTCTTGATTTTCTTCGCCCCGATCTTCATAGAAAAAAGCAAATCTAAAACGCGCGCCGCCTGCTCTGCTTTCGGCTCGATCAGAAAATATCCGAACAAAAAATATTCAAGCCCGATCATATAAAAATCCAACCTCCGAAAGTCTGCCGCGAATCTCCACGCATCGATTTTCAAACACGGAAAGAGCAAGGTCGATACCGCAAATTTTCATCCGCCCGCCCGGGATTTGAAGAAGAAGTTTTTCAGCGGTGTATTCCTCTATATGGCGAACGCCGTATATCAACACGGCGGCATTTCTGCGCCCTGCATCAATTTCCATATGAAATTTTGGCGCGGATGGGAGATTTTCCGATGCATTTATTTCCTTCTTTTTCATTTTTTTACTATTCCTTTCATACGGTTTATATAGAAAAAAATCCATTAAAACCTATGAATAGCGAGAGAAAAAAATGCAAAACGCCATAAATTTGAAAAGAGCGCAACGTTTTAGAGATATTTGGCGCGCGCCGCTTCTACTCCTGATCCTTTTGATGATCCCGATTTACGGCGAGGCGATGAGCGAGGGCATCACGCGCGGAATCAGGCTTTGCGTGACAACGATCATACCTTCCGTTTTTCCCTTTATGATCCTATCCTCGATGATGATCGGATATTCCGTTTTTGATCGCATGGAATTTCTTTTGCGCCCTTTTGAACGCATCTTTCACATAAGTGGGAGTGGACTTCCTGTTTTTCTCTGTGGCACGCTCTGCGGATTTCCACTTGGTGCGAAATGCGCAGCGGAAGCTTACGAGCGCGGTCTTCTCTCAAAGGATGAATGCGAAAGACTGATCGGATTTTCCTCAAATGCAAGTCCTGCCTTTCTGATCTGCGGCATCGGAGCCATGCGAAAAAGCACAGCCGAAGGGATACTACTCTATGCCGTTATGCTGATTTCTGCCATTATCACCGGAATGCTGATGGGAAGAAAAAAAGTGCCCTCGGCACAGATCTGCACGGGGAGCGCGCAAAGCTTTTCTTTTACGGATACGGTGGAGCGCGCGGGGATCGGAACGCTTTACGTTTGCTCTTACCTTCTCCTTTTTTCTGCATTTATCGGCATTTTGCAAGCATTTGTTTTCAAAAACGCGATTATTTGCGCATTCATTCTTCCGCTTTTGGAAATCGGATCGGCCACCTCTTTTTTATCAACGGCCGATATTTCTCCGATTTTAAGCCTTTCGCTCACGGCATTTTCTGTATCCTTCGGGGGACTTTCCGTGCATCTTCAAGCCGCAGGGCTTCTGCGCGGAACGGGGATTTCGATGAAAAGATACTATCTTGCAAAGTTTTTTCAGGGCGGAATTTCAATGGTAATTATCTTGTTTTTTGAACTTTTATTCTGTTAATACACCTTGACAAGCAGGGGCTTTTCGATTATAATGAAGCTATAATGATAATAGAATGAGGGCGAAAAAATGAAAATTCTGATCATGACCGACCTTGAGGGCATTGCGGGCGTTGATCGCTACGAAATGATCGCCGAAAACGAGGGCGCGGGCTACGAAGAGGCATGCAAGCTCCTTATGGCGGACTTGAACGCCGCCGTTCGCGGCTATTTCGATGCGGGCGCGGAGTCGGTTTACGTACATGACGGGCATTACAGAGGTCAGAATTTTGTTCGGTCTATGTTAGATCCGCGCGCAATTCAAACGAACAGCGACACCTTTCACTCTCTTATAAAAAGCGGAGAGATCGACGGCTATGCAGAGATCGGCTTACACGCCATGGCAGGCACGGCGAATGCGTTTCTTGAGCATACGCAAAGCTCCAAGCAATGGTTTGACTATCGGATCAACGGGCGCTCCTGCGGCGAATTCATTCAAGGCGCGGCCTTTGTTGGTCAATTCGGCGTGCCGTTTATATTCGTTTCGGGCGATGATGCCGCTTGCGAGGAGGCAAAATACTTCGTTCCCGACATTGCAACCGCCATTATTAAGCATGCGGAAGGCAGAAACAGAGCGCACAGTCTTTCACGCGAAGAAGCAGAAAAGAAAATTTATGAAGCCGCTGTGCGTTCCGTTTCACTGATCGGAAAAATTAAGCCTTATAAAATCTCGCTTCCTGCTGAGGTGCGCCTTACACTTCAGCGAACGGATTACTGTGATTCACTCGCAGATCGCTACGAGCGCTTAGATTCGCGCACGGTGCGCAAAACCGTTCAAAAAATAGATTGCTACAGCGATCTTTTGTTTCCTTAATCTTATACACGAAAAAGCAGGCTATCCCGCTTACATCGGGATAGCCTGCTTTTTATATTAAAATTAGTCAGCGTCCTTCATGGAAAGATTCTGGCGCCCCTTCTCGTCCGTTCCGAGGAACTTAACGCGAACAACGTCACCAACACTAACGGCATCCTCAACCTTCTCGGTTCTTACCTTCTGAAGCTTAGAGATGTGAACCATTCCCTCCTTGCCGGGAG
>JAZQWS010000106.1:0-1591 GCA_045632465.1 Eubacteriales bacterium | reverse complement strand
CTGCTTCAGCGAAACGAAAAACTGCTCATCCAGCACCTTGGGAAAGCCGAGGCGGCGATACCATTTCTCTGCGATTTCAGCCACCGTAGGATCCACGGCAGACCAAGGATGCGCATCATCCGTCGCGGGAGGCTCGATCTCCACCGCCGCCTCCGTTTTTCCGAGGAAGCGCAGAAGATTTTTTTCATAAAGCTTTTCGCGGTTTGCGAGGCTGATACCGAGCGTGTCCATAATCTCGCCGTCCGTTTTCAGCCAATCCGCCGCCCAAGCGGGATTCCACTGATGCGCACTGCTGTCAAGGCCGAACATCACGTTGTCGCCCACGTTGTAGCCGAGCGTATAAAGCTTTCGGAAAAGCGCCTCGCGGTAGATCTTCGGCGTTCCGGGCGTGAGATCAAAAAACATTTCTGCGTGCTTGCCCTGCGAGCGTGCGCTCAGAAATTTTCCGTACAACGCAATGCATTCATCCACCCAGGGCCAGGCGCAATGCCCCATCGAGAAGCGAATGCCCTCAATATCAAGAAGTGCCTCGAAATTCAAGGGGCGGTTATAAGCGGAGGAAATCTTCCCATCCCAGAGAATGCCCGAATGGAAGATCACAGGCTTGCCGAGAGAAGCAATTTTTCGAAGCAGAGCCATCGCATGGGGCTCGTATACAAAATAATTGTTGCAGATCATTTTGAATCCCGCAACGCCCGCCTTTACGGCAATCTCCACCTTGGAAAGAATATCCTCCTCTGCGGGATGCACCCAAAGGATAGGAAAGAGGCGATCCTCGTATCCCTTGCACCAGGAAAGCACCTCGGTAACGCGCGCATCAAAATCCAAGCCGCCGCCGATAAAGCCCTCGGCAAATTCCTGTTCAAAGGGCGGCGTTGAGAAAACGCAACCGCCAAAAACGCCCGCTTTTGCCATGGAAGAGAGCAACCCTTTCGGATCGGCCGGTGTATTCTCCGCATGGATATGCATATCAAAAATCTTCATATCTTCCTCCGATATGTAAACAATTCTTTTCTTTTTATGTTAGAAACCGATGTTATCCTTTGAATATTTCTCAGGTGTGAAGCCTTTAAGCTTCACATCGGTCGCAGAAATTCCGAGCTGCTCGCAGATCACGGCAAGCACCTTGCCGCCGATCGCCTCTCTTCCCGCATCCGTGTAATAATGTACGAAATCCGAATGGCAGGAAACGGGCAAGCGCGAGGTGAGCGCATAGAGATCGTTGATCACGGTGTTCGTTTCCTTCAATGCGCGAAGCGCAATCGCGTTATATTCCTCAATGGTTTTGTTGTGGCGGAAGAAATCCTTGGACGCCATGCTCTCCTCAACCGAGGTGGAGGTGGCAAAAACGATCTTGGCCTTCGGGAAAAGCATACGCAGGCGGCGATCAATACGCGGGATCACGTTGGCGTAATAGTCCTTCGTGGTGAGCGGCTCATCGCCAAAAAGCTCCAGAACGTCCCAAAGTCCCGCATTCCAATGCACGAGATCTACGTCATCCGGCGCGCCGGTCTTGCTTTTCCACTCGTGCGCAAAGCGAAGCACGTTCTCGGCATAACGGCAGTTTTCATCCGGATAATATACCTCGGCA
>JAZQWS010000105.1:0-7429 GCA_045632465.1 Eubacteriales bacterium | reverse complement strand
AATTTCCGTAGATCGCGTGCCAGCCCATTTCGCGGTATTGATCCTCGATATCGTCACCCAAGGAATAATACCAATTGACAATTTCGATATCCTTCGGCAGGCTTTCGCGGCAGGAAAAGCTTTCCTCTACGCGCCAAGCGTATACGTCGGGGTGCTCCTTTTTATATTCTTCAAATTGCGCCTCGGAATGGCACTTGAAGGGATGCACCTCGTACTCCTTATCACCGATGCGATTCGTTCCCATAACCTCGGGCAAACGCACGTGATAAGCGACACCGCCGCCGTGGAAATTAGAGCAAACCTTATCGCCCCAGAACATGGTTTTCACGCCGCGCGAGGTGAGATGCGCGTGAATTTTATTGATATCGCCGGCAAAAAGCTCGGCAGTTGTCTTTTTCCGACATTTCTCGCACAGACCAAAAACATAACCCTCATCGTGGCCGACGTTGATGCGCTTCGGTTGAAATACGCGGATGACGTCATCAAAGAGATCGAAGAGGAGCTTATAATAATCCTCGTTCGAGGGGCAGGCGAAGGAAGGCAGGGGCTCTTCGGGATCCTCGGCAAATTCGGGATGCGCGTAGAGAATATAGTCCGCATGGGAAAAACAAGGCATTTCGGGAATGACCTCAATGTGGCGGGCGGCACAGTAATCGAGGATCTCTTTCATTTGCGCCTCGGTCAGATAATCCCCTTCTCCGGTTTCGATATGAATGGAGTCCTTCGGGAATTTATAGCTTCTCTGCGTTGCGATCGCCTTACCGTTATATTCCTTGAAGATCTTGCAATATTCGATCCAGCCCTCGTTGATCTCGGGATGCGATTTATATTCAAATGCGCCGCCAAGCTCCAAGGTTAAGGTATTGTAACCGAGAAGGAGGCAGAGGTCGATCTGCGTTTTGAAATATTCGATGGCACTCTTATGCGGCAGATAGCATTTATAGCCGCGCACTTCGCAAATGGCGCGCGCATAGAGGATGCCCGCAGGGAGTCCCGCATCATAGAGCGATAGGAGCTTATGCGCCGCATACAGCTTGCTGATCGGGGTGGAATAATAAATCTCCACGGCCTTTTCGGAAACGAAGACAAGGTATTTATCAAAGCCATCCTCGAGAGACTCTCCAAGCGCTTGCTCGGCGCGGGCAATCTCCTTTTCTGTGATCGGCGCAAATATAACGGGGGCGCCGCTTTCCCCACACACGGAACGAAGAAGATCCTCGGCAATTCCCTCGCCCGAAACGGAGGAAAAGAGGATTTTTTTACTTTTATCCAAAAGCTTATTTGTGATATTCATAATAATCTCCTTGGGTGTTTTTCTTTATTTTAGCACAATGGGCTTTTCAAATCAATAGAAAATTCTGCTTTTTTATTCTTCCTCGGAATCGCCCTTTTTCTGAATCGCGAGGGGGGACTTTCCCGTTACCTTCAGGCAAGCGCGGTAAAAGGCGCTATAATCTCCAAATCCTACGCGATAGGCCGCACCCGATGCGGTTTCGCCCGATTCCATCAGCTGCTTGGCATACATCACGCGCTTCTGCGTTAAATATCCATGGATGGAGATGCCGTTATGCCGCTTAAAGGCACGGCAGAGATAATATTTGCTGACGAAGAAATGCCCCGCAATCTTATCCAAGGTCATATCTCTTTCAATATGCGTGTTGAGATACTTGATCACGCGCGCGCCGAGCGCCTCGCATTCCTCGGCCTTGGAGGTGTCTGCCGTGGACAAAAGGATCATGATCTCGGAGAGAATGAGCTGGGCATAGGTGGCCTGATGCGACTTGGACAGGCTTGCAAGCAACTCGATCTTCTCAAACACCGAGGGGAGCGCGCCCGATACGGAAGCCGCCGTATAAAAGAGACCGCCGGCCTTCAGATCCATTTCCTCCATCACCCTTGCGATCTCGGGAATCATTTCGGGAGAAAAATTGATTACGTAACGCTCGTACGGCACGGAGGGATCGATCTCAACCGAATGATAGACGTACGGTGAGACCAGAATCAGCGTTCCGGGGCGCATGGCATACGTATTGCCTTCAATGATATAACGGCCGCGACCGCCGCAGACGTAGAGAATTTCATACGTATCGTGCAGATGCCGATGAAAGCTCTCCGAAGAGGGGGCGGGAGCAGAAGAATATCCGAGGCTCACGCTCGGAAAGGAATATCTGCATGGCTTTGGCATAGAAGCTCCATTTCTCCTTTGTAGAGATTTGTTTTTATATTTTATCACAAAAGAGCAATTTTTGCAATAGTTTTGGCAAAAAAATCAACTCTTTGCATCTTGCAATGTATTTATTGCTATGCTATACTATATACGTAAAACAATTTTTCCCGAAAAGGAGATTCAAATTTATGAAGCTTGGCGCACAGTTATATTCTGTTCGTAACCACACACAGACGCCCGAGGACGTTGCAAAAACCTTTGCAGAATTGAAGGCGATCGGCTACGAGACCGTTCAGATTTCCGCAATCTGCCCCATGGAGGCAGAGGAGCTTAAGAAGCTTGGCGAAACCTACGGGCTCGGCATTCCCAGCACGCATACCGACTGCAACAGAATCATGAACGACACCGAGGCGGTTATCGCAGAGCATAAGACCTTTAACTGCCACGAGATCGGCATCGGATCTATGCCTGTGGAATATCGCGGCTCTATTGAGGGCGTTCGCAAATTCATCAAGGATTTCACTCCCGCAATGCAGAAGATCCAGGCGGCAGGCCTGCTTCTCTCCTATCATAACCACGCATTTGAATTTGACGCGCTTGACGGCACGGATGCATACGAGATCCTGATAAACGAGATGCCCGGCCTTACCTTCATCGTTGATACCTATTGGCTTCGCTATGCGGGCAAGGATCCTCTTGCAATGATCGAAAGACTCGGCAAGCAGGGACGCATCTCCAGCGTTCACTTCAAGGACATAGCAAGCGAGCCCAAGGGCCCGATCTGCCCCTGCGGCGACGGTCTGATCGACTTTGCGCCCATCTATGCACTTTGCGAAAAGGTTGGCGTTCAGGACGTTTTCGTTGAGCAGGACAATGCACCCGACACCGATTCCTACGCTTGCATGAAGAAGAGCTTTGAAGCTCTGCGCGGTATTTTCGGACTTTAATACCCGAGGTGGAAAAATGGCAGAATTCTTCTTTTCCGCCTTTGCGGATGAGGCGGCAGACGATCTTGACGGACAGATCGCCGCGCTGAAGCGCAACGGCATTGGTTACATTGAGCCGCGATTCGTTGACAAGCGAGGCATCCTCACGCTTACGGAGGATGAGCTTTGCGAAATGAAGGCGAAACTGGATGCGGCAGGCATCAAGGTTGGCTCGCTCGGCTCGCCGATCGGAAAGTATCCGATCGAGGAATCCTTTGATATTCATCTGGAGGATTTTAAAAAGGCGCTTCGCGCGGCAAAGCTGCTCGGCACGGACAAGATCCGTATGTTCAGCTTTTTCCACAAGGATACCTCCCTTGCGGATGCGCGCGAGGAGGTGATGCGCCGCCTCAACGCTATGGTTGAGATGGCAAAGGCAGAGGGTATCACGCTCTGCCACGAGAATGAATCCCATATTTACGGAGAGCAGCCGAAGGAGGTTGCGGACATTTTCGCGACCGTTTCGGGACTTGGCGGCATTTTCGATGCGGCAAACTACGTGATGGAGGGCGCGAATGCGATGGAGGGCGCGAAGGCAACGCTTCCCTACCTTTCCTACATCCATATCAAGGATGCGCACCACGAGAGCCAGACCATTTTGCCCGCAGGCGAGGGCGAGGGACAGATCCTCGACGTTCTGAACCTTGTGAACGAAACCTACGACAGACCTATCATGCTGACGCTGGAGCCGCATCTCAACAAGTTCACGGCATTTGCAAGCATTGATACCCACGAGCTGAAGGGAAAATATTCCTTCAAGGACAACACGGAGTCCTTTGATTTTGCGGTTGCGACGCTGCGCGCACTGCTTGCAAAGGGCGGATATAAGGAGGAAAACGGAAAATGGAGCAAGTAAGATTCGGCATTATCGGATGCGGAAACATTGCACATAACCACGTGAAGAACTTCGAAACCGGGAAGGTGAAGGACGGCGTTGTTACCGCGATCTGCGACATTGTTCCCGCAAAATACGAGGCGCTGAACGCGCTTTACGAAAACAAATACGCAACCTTTACGGATGCGAAGGAGATGATGAAGAGCGGCCTTGTGGATGCGGTTATCATTTGCACGCCGCACTATCAGCACCCCGAGCTTGCCATCATGGCAATGGACGCTGAAATTCATTGCATCATCGAGAAGCCCGCAGGCGTTTACACCCTGCAGGTGAAGGAAATGCTGGAGAGAGCCAAGACCGCGAAGACCAAGCTTTCCATGATGTTTAACCAGAGAACCAATCCCGCCTTCAAGAAAATGCGCGAGATGGTTGCCACCGGAAAGATCGGCGACGTGAAAAGAACCAACTGGATCATCACCAACTGGTATCGCACACAGGAATACTATGACAGCGGCTCCTGGAGAGCCACCTGGGCCGGCGAGGGCGGCGGCGTTCTTTACAACCAGTCTCCCCACCAGCTCGACCTTTTCCAGTGGATCGTTGGCATGATGCCCAAAAAGGTGCATGCCTTCTGCCATTTCGGAAAATGGCACAATATTGAGGTGGAGGACGACGTTACCTGCTACGTGGAATATCCCAACGGCGCAACCGGATGCTTTATCACCACAACAGCAGATGCGCCCGGCACAAACCGCTTTGAGATCACGGGAACGAAGGGCAAGCTCGTTTTTGAAAACGACAAGCTTTTCTTCACCGAGCTTGAGATCAGCGAGCGCGAGCATTGCTTTGCAACCAATATGACCTTCCGCGCCCCCGACATGCTTCCCACCGTTGAGATCGCACTGGAGGGAGAAAATTCCCAGCACGCAGGCGTTTGCAACAACTTCATTGATGCGATCCTCGGAAGAGACGAGCTTTTCGCTCCCGTGGCGGACGGCCTCAACGGCGTTATCCTCGCAAACTCCATGCTTCTTTCCACATGGCTCGACAAGACCATTGATCTTCCCTTTGACGACGAGCTCTTCTACGAGGAGCTGAAAAAGAGAATTGCGGTTTCCAAGCCTCACAACGTGAAGGATAAGGCTGCAAAATACGGCGCATAATCAAAAAACACACGTAAATGTAAACGAAAGGATACAAAAATGAATCTTCCCTTTTCTATTGACCTGAAAAACAAGGTTGCTGTTATCACCGGAGCAGGCGGCGTTCTATGCTCCATTTTCGCCGAGGCAATTGCCGCTTGCGGCGCAAAGGTTGCCCTTCTCGACCTCAATGAGACTGCCGCAGAGGCCGTTGCCGACAAGATCAGAAAGAACGGCGGCGAAGCGATCGCCGTTAAGGTAAACTGCCTTGAGAAGGAGAGCATCGAGGCGGCAAAGGTTGTCGTTGACAAGGCGTTCGGCGCTTGCGACATCCTGATCAACGGCGCGGGCGGCAACAACCCCAGAGCCACCACGGACGATGAGACCTTCAATCCCGAAAGCCTTGAAAAGGCGGACGGAAAGAACTTCTTCAACCTTTCCGCAGACAGCTTCCGTTTTGTTTTTGATCTGAACGTAACCGCCGCAGTTCTCACCACGCAGGTATTTGCGCTGGATATGGCGAAGGCCGGCAGCGGTAATATCATCAACATTTCCTCGATGAATGCATACCGCCCCCTCACCAAGATCCCCGCATACAGCTCCGCAAAGGCGGCTGTTTCCAACCTCACGCAGTGGCTCGCCGTTCACTTTGCAGGCACGGGCATCCGCGTAAACGCGATCGCTCCCGGCTTCTTCTGCACCAATCAGAACAGAGCACTCCTCTTCAACGAGGATGGCACGCCCACCGCGCGCACCGGAAAGATCCTTGCCGCAACTCCCATGCGCCGCTTCGGCGAGAGCGAGGAGCTGCTTGGCGGTCTTCTCTTCCTTCTTTCGGACAAGGCGGCCGGCTTCGTTACCGGTATCGTTCTTCCCATTGACGGCGGATTCTCGGCTTATTCGGGCGTTTAATATTTCGCCTTTTCAGACAAAAAATCCTGCGGAAAAATTCCGCAGGATTTTTTTATTTCTTACAGAAAAGCCTTGCCCCTTGAAGGCCGGAAGGAGAGCTTTTATAGATGAAATTCGAAAGCGTTGAGGTGACGCGCAGGGCGAGAGAATTCTCGCCTTTTTTTGCGTATTCGGTGATATCCGCCTCATAGGGCGCAGAGAATTTCAAGGCGGCGCGCGTGCCGTTTACAAGCACCTCGACGGTATCCTTCGTATCGAGAGAAAGAAGAAGTCTTCCCTCTCCGCCGTATGCAAAGGCGGTTTCATACAAGCCGTCGCCGCCGTAGCAGGCGTAACCCTTATCATTCCAATGGCCGAAGCCGTTTTTGCCCGGCGCGGCCGTTAGAACAAAATCCGGGAAGAGGCGAAAATCTCCCTTCAGGACGGGTGCGGGCAGAGGGAATGCGCGCTTATAGGTGGGAAGCTCACAGACCGCGACGAGGCGATTTTTTCCAACCTCGGCAATATCGGAAATATCGTAGATGGGATTGGCATAATGCCAGATGCGCTCGGCTGCGGTTTGGCAGAGGCGCTCATCGTTGAGATAATAGGTGGTTCTCCATTCGGGATCGCAGACGATCGAAAGGGATGCAAGCGGCTCCGAGATCTCAAAATCATATACACAGACCACGGTTTCGCCGGGGCGCGGTCCCTTTTTATCGATCGGCTTATAGCCGAAGAAATCGCGCTTTCCCTTTTCGGGGATATAGCTGATATTCTCACCGCGGCAGAGCACGCTGTTTTGCTCGTTTGCCTCGGCGGCAAGATTGCAAACACGCGCGGGATTGGCCGCACGGTGCGCCGCAATGATGCACTCCGAAAGCGTGCCGCGCACGTGATGCATCACGGGATGCGCAAAATTATCCTTCTCGATCGAAAAACGAACGGGAGAAAGCTGAATTTCGGTTTCGGTGGCAGGAATAGGGGCAGAAATGCTCGCCGCCGTGCCAACGGAAAGGATCGCGCTTTCAAAGGGGGCAAGAATGAAGCGGAAGGATGCGCCGTCACGCATAAGATAGCGCTCTTCCCCGCTCTCCGTATCAAAGAGGGCGGCATCGGCAACCTTCAATTCGCCGACAACCTCGGTTTCCGTCTCGGTATCATTGACAACGAGGGCATAATAACCATCCGCATCCTTACGGAAGGCAGAAAGAATACCGTCCTTCGGGGCGATCGACAAAGGATAGCCATCCGTTTTTCCGAGGGCATCCGAGAGCATCTTGGTGAATACGCCCATGGGGGCGCACTGATATCCGTCGAAGGGCTGGCCGTTTGGCCAGCAGGAGTGGTTTTCGCCCGAAAACTCGTAATCGCGGCAGATATAGGAGATCATACCCGAAATCTCGGG
>JAZQWS010000104.1:0-1179 GCA_045632465.1 Eubacteriales bacterium | reverse complement strand
CAGAAGGGCGAAAGAGAAGGCTCGATCACGAAAATTTTCGCGGAAGCGAAAAAGAGAAATATCGTGATCTCGGAAGTTGATAAGAAAAGACTGGACGAGCTTTCTTTCGGTAACGCGCATCAGGGCGTGGCGGCGATCGCTTCCTCCGTGGAATACAAAACGGTGGAAGAAATCGTGGCGGGCGCAAAAGAAAAGGGCGAACCTCCCTTGATCGTTGTTTGCGATGGCGTGGAGGATCCGCATAATCTCGGCGCGATCATTCGTTGTGCCGATGGCGCGGGCGCGCATGGTATCATCATTGCCAAAAGACATTGCCCCGTGATCGGACAGACGGTTTTTAAATCTTCGGCGGGCGCGGCGTCTTACGTGCCGATCGCGAGAGTGGCGAATATTGCTTCCGCGATCGAAGAACTCAAGGAACTTGGCGTATGGACGTATGCGGCGGAAGCGGATGGCGTGCATTATAAAACCGCGGATTTCAGCGGCGCTTGCGCGATCGTTCTCGGCAGTGAGGGCGGCGGTGTTTCCCGTCTTGTCAGAGAAAAATGTGATTTTACCGTTTCGATTCCGATGCGCGGAAAAGTCAATTCCCTGAACGTTTCCACAGCGGCGGCGGTACTGCTTTTTGAAGCCGCGCAAAAGCAGGGCAGAGATTGACGCATAGTCGGAAAACGGATGGGGAGGAGGAAAACTTATGGACAACAAAGAGTTGACATCGCGTAGCACAACGATGGGCTTCCGTGATCGGGAATCGGATAAAACGATAGAAGCGCCTGCATTTTCTGCTTTGGCGAAGACGAAAACCGATGTGGAAAGAAATATTGATGAAGCGGAACGCTATATGGATTTGATGACGCTGCACGAACGTCATGAGGCGGAAACTTTGGAGAAGCCCGTCATCAAGGAAGAATACAGAAGCACAGAAGAGATCTCTCTTTTTGATCCCAAGGATATTCCGATGCAGGAGCTTCCCGAAGAAAAGGGAACGTCTGTTTTCGATAAATACGATATCCGAAAAGAGAAAGCGGAGCAGCCGGACGATTTGCCGACACAGCATTACGGCGCATATGACGACGGCAAGACCATCGAGGCGAAACGCTTTGTTGGCGCGGAGGATGATGAGGAATCCGCTTCCGATGCCACGATCGACGTCAGGGTTCTGAAAGAAGCTGAAAAGGG
>JAZQWS010000103.1:0-2479 GCA_045632465.1 Eubacteriales bacterium | reverse complement strand
GCATCCCCAGGGGAAATAGGTAAATTCGAAGCGGAATCCGCCGTCAAGCTCTGCGGCCGCATTCAGAACCTTAATACCCTCGTCGATCACCTCCGGGCCGATACCGTCACCCGCGATGACCGCAATTTTATAGATATTCATGTTTTTATCCTCCGCCGGATCTTTTTTCATTGTTATATTCATTATAGCACGCGTTTTCTTATTTGTAAAATATATATTATATTGACAAATATAGTTTTTACCTATATAATAGAAATAAAAACGGCATCCGATCGGAGGCAAAAAATGAATCTTATCCAAATGAAATATTTTGCGGCGGTTTGCGAGGCAGGAACGGTTAGCGCCGCGGCCGAGCTTTTGCATATCTCCCAGCCCTCTCTCTCCGCGGCCATCAAGGAGCTAGAGGCGGAATTCGGAACGGCGCTTTTTAAGCGCACGCATAAGGGTATGCTCCCAACCGAGGAGGGCGCGCTTTTTCTCTCCCTCTGCCGCGACGTTGTTGCGCGGGCGGAATCCGCCGAAAAGCGCATGAAATCGCTCGGTTGCAATAAAACCGCGCTCTCCCTCGGCGTTCCGCCCATGATCGGCTCGCTGATCCTCCCCGCCCTCTATCGGGATTTTGTTCGGCAAAACGCAGATGTGGATCTCGATATTTTAGAGTGCGGACGCGAGGAAATGCTGAAAAAGATCCGCGAGGGCGCCTTGGATATGGCCTTCATCCCCTTCGATACGTTCAGCGATCCGAGCCTCTGCCTTCTGGAGCTCGGAGAGCTTTCCATCGTTTGCGCGGCGGCCGCCGCCGATCCGCTCTGCCAAAAATCGGTGCTAACTCCCGCAGATCTCGACCAAGTGCCCCTCGTTACCTTCAAGGAGGGCTTTTTCCAAACGCATGAGATCCGATCCTGGTTTGCCGCGGTCGGCAAAGCGCCGCATATCCTCATGGAAACCGATCAGCTCTCCACCATGCTCCGCATGATCGAAAGTGGAATGGCGGCAGGTTGCCTTTTTGAAAAATTGATTGAGAAGGAAAGCGGCGTTCGTGCCGTTCCTCTTTCTCCCGCGCTCTTTGTGCGCATCGGTTTGATCTTCCGAAAAAACAAATATTTTTCAAACGGAATGCAGAGATTCAAAAGCTATATAACAAAAACGGCGCTGTTTTAAAACGCCGTTTTTTCTAATTTTTATTTACATTTTAACAAAAATTGATCTTACTTCTCGTTCTTGTAGATTTCCTTGAAGTACTTGTAGGTATCCACCTTCAGCTCGCCGCAAGCAGCCTCGTCGCAAGCGATGATGCCATCCTTATGAAGCTGAAGTGCGCTGATGGTCCATGCATGATCAACGCCGCCCTCAACACAATGGCGAAGCGCGCGCGCCTTGTTATGGCCGCTGATCAGAAGCATAACCTGCTTGGAATCGCCTTCAAAAGCACCGCAGAGCGGTGGCACGCCACCGAAGCATCCGGAAAATACCCCTATTTAATGCGATTTCAAACAAATACGCCGTTTTTTATTTATTGTATACAAAAAAAATCTCATGTTTCTCCATATTTTTCAGAACCCAACTATACTTACAAAAGCAAAAATACATGTTACAATAATGGTGCAAATCGATTTGACAACTAAGAGTTTTTGATGTATAATAAGGAGGTAACATGAACGAAATGTCGATTCTCCCCAATTTATCTTTAGAGGGGGATAGCAAGCATTGGAAAAACTGGCAAGCAATCTATCTTGATATAAAAACCTGCGAGGATTGCCGAAAAAATCACGGTAAAATATACAACTTCAACGAGAAGCGATACCGGCCGGAGCATGAACGATGCAGATGCACTATCGTTCCAATGCGAACAAAAGAGGTTGGATCCGCAACCGATAGAGGTTTTGACGGCGCCGATGCATGGTTAATGTATCGCAATAGATTGCCGGATTATTATGTGACGAAAGAGGAAGCTATCGCTGCCGGATGGGATAGTAGACAAGGCAACTTAGCGAATGTCTGTCCCGACAAAATGATCGGCGGTAATCTATACAAAAATCGACGTGCATTATTACCTACCGCACAAGGTAGAATTTGGCGCGAAGCTGATTTCGATTTTATTGATGGCTACCGAAACAATAAAAGAATTCTATACTCTAACGATGGTTTGATATTCGTTAGCTATGACCATGCCCAAACCTTTTATGAATTAATAAAGTGAGGTGGTTCAATGTTAAAAACGTATAAATACAATGTAGATTTCTCAGAGGCAAAACACTTCATCGAAATCCATGAAGTCTTGAAGCGCGACTTGGATTTTCCCGACTATTACGGCGGTAACCTCGATGCTCTTTGGGATTGCCTTACGGATATGCTGGGAGGAATCAATTATATAGAAATACACGGTTTCGACGTGATAGAAAAGAAATTTCCCGAAGAGATCAAGGGAATACGCTCCGTTTTGCAGGAAACCAAGCACGCCTATAACGATGCATATTCC
>JAZQWS010000102.1:0-1142 GCA_045632465.1 Eubacteriales bacterium | reverse complement strand
TCCACCAGAGCCATAGCTTCGTGCGTGGCAATTGGGGCAATTCCGAGCGCGCCTCCTTCATGCTCCTCCAGAAATCCTGTCATGACCTCGATATCCTTCAATGGCTCGTTGGCAAGGATTGCCTGCGCGTGCAGAGCTTTGGCCATCGCTCCTTCTTCCGCGAGGACAATGCGCCCGAGGGCGCAACCGCGCGATGCTTCGATGGATGCCCCCATATTGATACCTGCATTTACAGCGCTAAGAAGCTCTATATCGAGCGCGAGGACGGAAACTGGTTCCGTGGCGCGGCAACCAAAATGCTCGGCCTCCCAACGGATGAGCAGGTCATGGAGGCACTTGCCACCACGAATTACGGCAGATGTGTTTTCAAGTGTGATAACGACGTTGTGGATCATCAGATCGTAAATATGGAATTTGAGGACGAAGTGCTTGTTTCCTTCACGATGAGCGCTTTCAATCTTGGCGGAAGAAAGATCAAGATTATGGGAACGAAGGGTGAGCTGATCGCTGAGGCAGATAATCCCGTGATCACCTATAATAATCTCATCACGCAGACCACCGAGAAGATCAATGTAGAGGATGCCGTTGCAAGCGATTCGATCCTCTCCGGTCATGGCGGCGGAGATAGCGGCATCATGTCCTCGATGCACGAGCTGCTTTGCGGCGATGCTTCTGCGGCAGATCTCAGCAACATTGCGATCTCCGTGAAAAACCATAAGATCGTATTCGCGGCAGAGAAGTCCCGCCTTGAAAATCGCGTGGTTGCGCTGAGCGAACTCGGATAAAAACGTTTTTCTGCTTTTTCGGAAAGCGAAATATCCTTTTGTATCAACATATTATACCTTTATCGTACCCTTGCGACAAAAATCTTTGTTTTTTTATATTTTTGCAGAATGGAGATTTTTATGAATCTATCAAAAATTGACGCGCGCCTTTCGGATGCCACGGAGATTGAGGGTGACGGTATTCTTTGGCTGAATGCGGGCGATCCCCGTCTTTCTCTGCACGGCGTGTATTATGATGAAAATGAAAAGCTTTATATGCGCGCGCCCGATGCAGTGACGAGGCTGACCGAAAACGAGCGCCTTCACACGCTCGCCAGATTAACGGCGGGCGGTCGCATCCGATTTCTGTCCGATACG
>JAZQWS010000101.1:0-2691 GCA_045632465.1 Eubacteriales bacterium | reverse complement strand
TCCTTTCCATCTTGACGCTTATGGAGAGATCGCTGTAAATTATAACAGAGACGTGGAGATCTTCCCGGTGCTCAGCGCCATGTTTGAACGCATCCAGGGATATTCTCCGTATAAATCGCCTACCGATATGGGCGTAAATATGGCAGGAAACTGCATCATCGACGATGAACGCTGCCGCGAAGCGTCACGCATAGAAATACTCCGCAGATATTACACAGCGACTGCGAACCGCCGCCGGGGCAAAGGCCGCCGAAGGGGCGCTTGCTTTCCAGCGCTTTGCGAAGCGCCATGTTACGGCATCTAAAACAACGGCGAAAGCCGCCGCTATCCTTTTTCAGCTCGGTGCAGACCGGGGAGGAATGGATCGTGTGCGCATGGGGCAGGCGGCACTTCTCATTTCCGAAGCTTCCGAAAAAGAAAACGCCGATATGCAGCCGCGTTCCGTTCTGCAGATACCGTATCAAATCGTATAGATCTCTCATAAACCTTAACGCCTTCGTATATTTTTTATAGTATTTTAGCATAAAAGTATCGTTTGTGCAAGGTTTTTCGCAATTTTAGATAAGATTTTTTTCTTCATTTATGCGATAATGAATATAAAAACAAGAAAGGTACGGCGAAATCATGAAGAAGCAATTGCAAAAAAGCGGCTTACCGCACGTGCTTGTGCCTATACACTTGGACGACGTCGAAGCGAGCAAGAAAAAAATCAAATGGCTACACGAAAAGTTCGGCTTCACCTGCTTTTGCCCCAGCGGACTCACCAAGGGGCATCGCGCCGAGCATTATCCAACGCGCAAGGAATACTTAGAGGATGCAAAAATCTTCGCCGAGGTCAGAGAATTCGCAAAATCGCAGGGACTTTCCTGCGGCTGGTTCTGCTGTCTGACGGTAAAGTCAGGCCCGGGCTTTTCCCCGATCATACGCAAGGACGGAAGCGCGCATCCCTTCGCCAATTGCCCGATGGACGAGGATTTTTCAAAAACGCTTGCATCGGATATGGCGACCTACGCGGCCGTGGCGCGGCCGGACTTCATCTTCGTGGAGGATGATTTTTCGATCGGCGCGGCAAACGGATGCTTTTGTGAGAGACATCTTGCAGAATTTGCAAAAAGACAGGGAAAGCGCTACGAGCGCGAGGAGCTTCTTTCGATATTCACAAAGGATACACCCGAGGCGATCGAGATCAACCGCGCGTGGCAGAGGCTGAAAAAGGACACGCTGATTGAGCTTGCAAAAGAGATCCGCGCAGAGATGGACAAGGAATGTCCCGAGATCCCGATCGGACTCATGCAGTCCGGCGCGGCCGACATTGACGGCGATTTCACCGAGGACGTGGCACGCGCGCTGGCAGGAAAGAATCACGCGCCCTTCGTGCGCCTTTACGGCACGTTTTACTGTGGCTTTGAAACCGAAAAGCTTCCCGCCGTGATGCACCACCCGCTCTATTTTGCTCAGCACATGGGCGAGGACGTGCTTCGCTACCACGAGACCGACACCTATCCGCACAATCGCTTCTACACCTCGGGAAAGCAGGCGAGCGCGCTGTTTGGCGCGGCATATTCCTACGGCATGGTCGGCTCCATCCATTTCGCACAGCAAATCTTTGATTCTCCCTTCGAGGAGGATGCTTACGGCAAAACCTTTGCCGCCGAGCACGCGCGGCTGAAAACACTCTCCGCTCTTGCGGCAAAATGCGAGCCTTACGGCATCGAGATCGGCTACGACCCCTTCTTCTATTCGCACAACGAAAGAGTGGTAACGCCCGATTTCGCGTACTGCATCGGTCGCTTCGGCATTCCCTTTGCCACCACGAAAGCAAGCGTTGCATGCCTCGATCAAACGATGGCGAAATACGCCGACCGCGAAACGCTGATGCGCTATCTCGCGGGCGGCCTGATTTTGGACGGCGATGCCGCCAAGGTGCTTTGCGAGCGCGGCTTTGGCGAATATCTCGGCATCTCGGTCGGAGATGACGTGCTGAAAGCCCGCCCCTCTCTGCAATACGATCTCGGTGCGCTGGAGGTGATCCGCGGCGCCTATCTTGCGGAAGGTGAGGGCAAGGAAACGTGGTGCGCCCATGCGTACTGTCCGCACGGAGGCGGCAAATGGATGGGGATCACCGTTCAAGATCCGAAAACCGAAATCGTTTCCGAGGGAATCGATTTCAGGAAAAAGCCGATCACCCCTGCGATGACGTATTTTGAAAATGCGCTTGGCGGAAAGGTTCTCGTTTTAAGCCTGACAATCGGAAACAATCCGTCGCAAGCACTTTACAATCACAGAAGACAGCGCATTTTGCAAAGATTTATTTGCAAAATGTCGGATGAATACCCAATCGTTACCAATGCACCCGACATCTATCTGATCGCCACAAAAGCCAAAGAGGAAGGTGATCTTCTCGGAATGCTGACCTTGATCAACCTTTGCGAGGACGATGCGGATAGCGCCTTTATCCACCTGCCGGAGCACCTTCTTTCGGCCACGCGCTTTTCGGAGATCCGGGCAGACGGAAGCCTTTCCCCTCTTGCCTGCACGCGCGAGGAAGACGGCATTCGCCTCCTTTCTCCGATCTCGCACCTCGTTCCCACCTACATTGTAATTGAAAAATAAAAAAGGACGGATTTTTTATGAAAACGAAATATGATCTGATCGTTGTCGGCGGCGGCTTTGCCGGCGCGGCGGCCGCCA
>JAZQWS010000100.1:0-4482 GCA_045632465.1 Eubacteriales bacterium | reverse complement strand
AGAATACTTGCCGCTTGCCTTATAGATTCTTTCGCCGTTTGCAACGGAAAGCGAAAGCTCTACGGCGTTATCCTTGCCGAAGGTTACGGTGAGAACGTCCGAATCGTCAGTGATGAAGATACCTTCATACGTGCCTTCGAGGCCACTACCGCAGGAAGCAAGGGTGAGCATACAAGCACAAAGAAGCGCCGCGGACAGGATGAGAGAGAGAATTCTTTTCATTTTTTTACTCCTTTTTTTATTTATATTCATTTTTGTTTTTTAATACGCGATAGATGGAGCGATAGGAAGCAAGGCGCGAGGGGGAAAGATTTCCCTCCTCTGCGGCGCGCGCGATGGCACATTCTGCCGCCCCCTCGCCGATATGGGCGCAATCCGAATAGCGGCATCCGCCGATATACGGCGCAAAATCACGGAAGGTGGATTCAAGATCCGAAAGGCCGAAGAAATCGAATCGCTCAAAATCCAGAAGAGAAAATCCCGGGGTGTCTGCCAAAAATCCTGCCTCCGCCCCCTCACCGATCTCAAAGAGCTCCACGTGGCGCGTTGTATGCTTTCCGCGCTCGATCTTCTCGGAGATCTCGGCGGTGGCAAGCGCAAGATGCGGAAAAACGCTGGTCACCAACGTTGATTTTCCAACACCGGACGCACCCGCGAAGGCGGCGGTCTTTCCGTTTTTCAAATTTTCAAGAAGAAATTCGCGCACGGCGTCTACCCCTTCGCCGAGATGCGAGGAGACCGCAAACACCGAAAATCCCGCCTTTCGGTAGATCTCTGTCAGTTGCACGGCATTCTCGGGATCGATATCCGTTTTCGTGAAGATCAAAATCGGCTCGATGCCATGATGCTCCGCGATGGAAAGAAGCTTATCCACCGTTTCAAGAACGGGAGCCGGCTTTGCGGATGCAACCACCATGCAAAGGATATCGAGATTCGCCATGGGCGGGCGGATCAGCGCATTGCTCCTCGGAAGGATCTTTGCCAGCACGATATCGTCCGGCAGGCTTTCGTCCATGGAAAGAACCACGTTATCGCCCACGAGCACCTTGGCATCCCCACGATGGAGCGCGCCCTTGGCGCGGCAGGCATATCGGGAGATCTCGCCGTTTTGCTCGATCACACGGGTTTCAAAGAGGCCGCCAAGCCCCTTAACAACTCTTCCCTGCTTTTCAATTCTCATTTGTTTTTCCTCCGGCAGAGCGGCGCAGCTGGCCGCAAGCGGCGTTAACGTCACTACCCAGGCGGCGGCGCACCGTTGCAACCACGCCGAGCGAATTCAAAACCTCAGCAAAGCGATTCGCGCCCTCGATGCTTCCTGCGCGCATGCCCGTTTCCTCCACGGCATTTACGCGAATGAGATTGACGTGCAGAGGCGCATCCGTGCCGCGAAAGGCGTTTTTCAAGAGCGAGGCAAGGGCTCTTGCGCCCTCCTCGGTATCATTTTTTCCTGCAATCAGGGTGTATTCAAAGGAAATGCGGCGGCGCGTTGCTTTATAATAATCCACGCAGGCCGCAAGAAGCTCCTCGATCGGCCATTTATTGTTGACCGGCATCAGGGCGCTTCGCGTTTCATTATCCGATGCATGCAAGGAGATCGAAAGCGTGATCGGCATGGCCTCCTCGGCGAGACGGCGAATACCCGGAACAACGCCGCAGGTAGAGAGAGATATATGGCGGTATCCGATATTCAAGCCTTTTTTATCGTTGACAAGACGAAGGAAGCGGATCACGTTATCGTAGTTATCCAGCGGCTCTCCGATGCCCATCATAACGATATTGGAAACTCTCTCGCCGCTATCCCTTTCGGCCGCGATCACCTGGCCGAGAAGCTCGGAGGGCAGAAGATCGCGCACGCGACCGCCGATCGTGGAGGCACAGAAGCGGCATCCCATACGGCATCCGACCTGGCTGGAGATGCAAAGCGTGTTGCCGTGCTTATAGCGCATGAAAACACTCTCAACGCATTGCCCATCGTACAGAGAGAAGAGATATTTTACGGTTCCGTCAATTTTCGAGACAAGCTTCCTCTCCACCTTCGGAAGCGTATCCGTTACCTCGGCGGCCAGCTTCTCGCGCAGGGATTTGGACAGATTCGTCATTTCCGAAATCGGCGTTCCCGTAGAAAGCCAGGACGCGATCTGCCCTGCACGGAAGCGCGGCTCGCCAATCGATACAAGAAAGGCAGAAAGCTCCTCCTCTGTCATAGAATATAAGTCAATCATAAAAAAATCCTTTTATTTTTGTCAGCTCCGCCGCATTTTTGCGACGAAGAATCCATCCATTCCATGGCGGTGCGGATAGGTGGTTATCCTGCCGTTCTCCGCAGAAAGATCGCCTACGGCGAAGGGAACGAGAGAAAATTCGGGATGTGAAGAAAGAAACGACTCCACAACCATTTCATTTTCCTCGGGACGCAACGTGCAGGTGGAATACACGAGCGTTCCGCCTGCGCGGACGTATTTTGCACTTTCGGAAAGGATGCTGCTCTGAAGCGCAGGGAGCGCATCTCGGCCCTCCATCACGCGATAGCGGAGATCCGGCTTTTTCCAGAGCACGCCAAGACCGGAGCATGGCACGTCACACAAAACGTAATCGAAGGATGCATGCTCCTCCTCGCGCGAATGCTCGGCATCCTGCTCCTCTGCACGGATGATGGAAAGGCCGAGACGCTCGGCGCTCTCACGGATCAGGGGAAGCTTAGACGCATGGAGATCAAAGGAGAAAATTTTGCCTTTGTTTTGCATCAGGATCGCAGAGAGCATGCTCTTTCCGCCGGGGGCGGAGCAGGTATCCACCATTCTCGTATCGGGGCGCGGTGCAAGCGCCAATGCGGAGAGCTGGCTGGCCTCATCCTGAACGAAAAACCATCCCTCGGCATAGCCCGGAATATTCGCAACCGCGATAGGGGCGGCGATGCGGACACCGTAAGGAGAAAACTGCGTTTTCTCGGCGGCGATACCCTTTTCTGCCAGGGCGGCAATGAAATTCTCTCTTGAGATACGGAGCGCATTCACCGCAAGCGTGAGCGGCGGATGCGAAAGGAAGGCCGAAAGAAGAGCCTCCGCTTCCTCCTCACCAAGCAAGGAGATCAAATATTTTGCGAGCGCAAGCGGCGCACTATAGCGCACGGAAAGATATCGCGCGACGTTTTTTTCTCGCGGCGGCAGAGGAAGCTCGTCCTTTTGCCGCAGGGCGGTGCGAAGCACACCGTTTACAAATCCGCGCTCTCCCGCGCCCTTGGCCAGCGCAACCGTTTCGCTCACGGCGGCATAGGGCTTCACGCCCTCCATAAAGATCAGCTGGGCAATGCCGATGCGAAGAAGCGCAAGTGCCTTGGGAGATATATCGGTGACGGCGCGCTTGGCCAGCGCGCTGATGTAATAATCGATCGTGATCTTCCGCTCCACCGTAGTGTAAAGAAGCGCGGTGACAAACGAGCGATCCTCGGAAGAAAGCGAAGATACAAGCGTAGAATTCAAACTAAGGTTTACATATGAGTCGTTTTCCTCATAGGATCGGAGCAGCTTGACGGCAATTTCACGCGTATTCATCGGTTATCTCCTCCTAACGCAATTCTCATCAGGAAAGGATCTCGCCTTTTTGAATTTTGCGACCGCGGATATAGTCTGCCGCCGTCATTCTTCCCTTGCCCTCGGGAATCAGATGGGTGATGGAAAGCGCGCCTTCGCCGCAGGCAACGGTGATCGCTCCCTCTCCCTCGTCCGAAAGAGAAAGCACCTCGCCGGGCGCCCCCTTGCCCGCTACAGGCACGGCGCGAACGATCTTCAGCGTTTTCTCGCCCTGCAGGCAAAACGCCATGGGGATGGGATTGACGCCGCGAATCAGACAGTTCAGCACATTCGCATTCTTATTAAAATCAATATGACAATCCGCCTTTTCGATCTTGGCCGCATAGGTGGCAAGCGCCTCGTCCTGCTTTTTAGGAGTTACCTCACCGCGCGCAAGCGCAGGGAGAAGCTCGCAAAGCATAGCGCCGCCGAGGGCAGCCGAGGTATCGTGCACGGTTTCAAAGGTATCCTCCGCGCCGATCGCGAAGGAGGACTGCATCAGGATATCGCCCGTGTCCAGCCCAACGTCCATCTGCATCAGCGTTACACCCGTTTCGCTCTCTCCGTCCATGACCGCGCGCTGCATGGGGGCGGCGCCGCGATACTTCGGCAAAAGCGATACGTGCACGTTGATACAACCGTACTTCGGGAAGCGAAGCACGCTTTCGGGCAGAATCTTTCCATAAGCGACAACGACGATCACCTCGGGCGCAAGAGAGGAAAGAAGCTCCATAAAGAACTCGTCACGCAGGGTTTTCGGCGTATATACGGGGATTCCCTTTTCAAGCGCGAAGGCTTTGGTTGCCGTTGGCGTCATAATCATCTTACGGCCGCGCGGCTTATCCTCACCCGTGATAACGGCGGCGATCTCATGCCCTCCCTCGATCAGGGCGCAAAGGCAGGTGGCCGCGAT
>JAZQWS010000099.1:0-1368 GCA_045632465.1 Eubacteriales bacterium | reverse complement strand
TGCGTGATGAATTTTGACGTTGTTTGCCCTCTTGCAGAAAAAGCAGAGGAAGAAAAATGGAAGGAAAGCAAGCTTGAGGGCGTGAAGGAATACATCCTTTCGCTTCTGTAAAAATAAAACAAAAAAAAGGATGCTCTTTGCCCGAAAGGGATGTGCATCCGTCTTTTATATAGATTTATCGTTTCTTCAAGGCGCGGCTCAGTCCGTCAAGAATCTCCGTGCGAGGCTTGCCGTCGCTTCCGAGCGTGGGACAAAGATAGCCGCCCTCCTCAAATTCATTCCATGCGAAAACAACGCCGTAGCCGGTGCTTGCCTCGGGCGTTTCGTCGATCCATCGCATAAAGCCGAGCGTTGCCGCTTCCATCTGCTTCGCGGTAGGCGCAGGCGCGTAAGGATGATCGGGGTATGTAACCCAAGGGCTTGGTCGGTCAATTCTCGGAGAGGGATTCCAGCCTGCGCTGAGCAGGGGAATAATCGGAATGCCGAACGTTTTTCGCTGATTATTGTCCTCCTCCGCTCCGGCGGCGAGCTCCTCAAAGTAGCTTCCGCCATGGCCGGATGCATAGGCAGACACCGCATCCGCGAGAGAATAGTCGCCGTTTTCTTTGGCCCTGCTGCCGCAAAACACGATATAAGGATCCATCCCTTCTTTGGCGGCGAGATCCTTGATTGCCGAGATAAATTCGGGTTTGTAGCCGCCGAAAAAGAATACGAGCGGTCTGCCATCCTTCTTTTCGTAAAAGTCCTGCTTCATCGCATCCACAAGCTGAACGAAGTCCTCTTTTGCGTAGGCGTGTGGCGTGATGATGATGGCGCACATTTTTATGCGTTTGTTCATCGGGCTTTCCATATAGAGCTTTCGCATTAAGTTCAGCTCCGCAACGGGCTTTGCAAGAAAATCATAGGCTTCAACGCCAATCTCTCTCGGCTCGTCGCCGTCGGGATACCAGCAATACATAAAGAAGTCGATGCCCGCATCCGCCGCCATCCTCAGCTCTTCGTCGTATTGCGCTTGGGTTCTCATAGGAATGGAATAATTGCCGTTTTCATCCTTTTTCGCATAGTAAGGAAGTCTATGTGCGTGCTTCTCGTTGCCGAGTGTATTGAGCGTATAATGGCCGAAATAGGTGTCGCTCGGCAGACCCGCATCCCAGTTCACAGCGCCGATTCTGAGCTTGTTTTTCATTTTTTGTTCCTTTCTCTGTCGCGTATGATTATGCAAGTGCCTTCAGCTCTTTGATAAACCGAACCACGTGCGCGTTAAAGAAGATCTCGGGCGTTTCGTCAATCCGCCTCAGCATACCGTCAACGAAGGCGCGCGCGGAAAAGATCGTGAAAAGGGAAGAGCCGCAATAGGCCGTTTTTTTG
>JAZQWS010000098.1:0-5957 GCA_045632465.1 Eubacteriales bacterium | reverse complement strand
GCCTCGATGCTCCTTTCGCTGATGGGATGCGGAGGCGACGGATACGAGCGCGAGCATTTTTACGGCGTTGTTCGATGGTCGGAGGAATACGAGGATCTGGTGATCTACATCCCCGAGATTGGCGATGCCCGCATTCCCGAGTACGAGCTCTGCTATGCGAGCTTTGACGGCTCGGAGGAAAACGAAAATACCGCCTACGTGCTGAAGGAGGGAGACTTCGTTTGCATCAACTTCAGATACGAAAGGGCTTGGGATGATAACGGAGTGAAGATCATGGAGTCTGATCCCGCTTGGTTTGATCGGGCGGCGCGATCCATTGAGGCTTTGAAAGAAAATATCACCTTTGAAAAGACCGAGGAGGGCTTCGCACTTTCCTTGATCTACGATCGGGCGGACGAGGTTACGGTTGGCGATTCCCTATATTTTGTGCATCACGCCGGAAAGAACGGAAGAGCCTTCATGAAGCTGATTGCGGAGGGTGTTATTTCGGAGATTTCGGGCGAGCGCGTTACGGTTTTGATAAAGAATCTCGATTCCGAGAAGGAATTTTTTGAAAAATTCCCGTCTGTTTCCATGGAGACGGAGTTTCCCTCGATGCGTGCGGAGATTGACAGAACGAAGCCCTATTTTACGGGCGAGGTGACGAAAAAGACGGAGGGCGGATGCCTTCTTGCGGTGACCGACGTTGGAAACGAAAATTACGGGCTTGGGAACGAGGTTTTCGTTCATATACCGAGCGAAGGATTCCCCGATTATGAGGTTGGCGATTTTCTGACGGTTTCCTTTGACGGAAAGATGGCGCTATCGCTTCCGCCGCAGGTTACCAACGTGTACGCCATCTATCACACGGACAGCACAGGTAAAATTATAAAATAATGACTCAACCGACGGTTGATTTCTCCCCTTTCAACCGTTGGTATGTGGATTTCACAGACGTTTTTTGCTATACTTTGGTATAGAAAGGAGGTCACTTATGGATCAAGTGAAGATCGGAAGGTTCATTGCGGAATGCAGAAAAAAGATGAACCTGACACAGATGCAGCTTTCCGAAAAGCTGGGCATCACAGATCGCGCGGTTTCAAAATGGGAAACGGGCAAGGCTATGCCCGATGCTTCCATTATGCTGGAGCTTTGCGACGTTTTGAAAATTACCGTGAATGATTTATTAAATGGGGAGGTTGTTTCAATGGAAAACTACAACAAGGAAATGGAAAACAAGCTGATCGAGATGGTGAAGGAAAAGGAAGAGAATGACAAAAGACTTCTGACGTTTGAGGTTGTGATCGGAATTCTTTCCTGCATCGTTTTGTTCATTCCGATTTTTATCGGTGCATTCGTGCCGATGCAGAATTGGGCGCGCATCGTGGTTATTTGCTCCGGCGTTATCCCGGCGGCGATCGGATTTGCCTTTGCGCTGAAGATCGAGCAGATTGCGGGATACTATGAATGCAAAAATTGCGGTGAAAGATACGTTCCGACCTTCAATGCCGTGAATTTAGCGCCTCACATGGGAAGAACCAGGCAGATGCGCTGCCCGCATTGCCAAAAGATTTCCTGGCACAAGAAGGTTTTAAGCAAAGAAAAATAAGATTTTAAGCTCCGCCAAGGCCCACGTTTGAAAACGAGGGATCGGCGGGGCTTTTTTCAAAATTCACACAAGAATTTATAGCGGAAAGGTTGACAAAAAAAGGCGCAAATGGTAGAATATAGATATGAAAAAAGTGAGGTTTTACCATGCTTGATACCTTTTTGGCAACACTCTCGCCGATGCTGACGCTCTTTCTATGCATGGCGGTTGGCTACACGGCAAACAAGACGAAAATTCTGCCCGAAAATGCAGGAAAAACCATGGCGAAGATGGAGACCTGGATCTTTTGCCCTGCGCTGAGCTTTTGCACGATGGCGCGATTCTGCACGGTTTCCACCTTGGGAATTCACGCAAAGAACATTCTGCTCTCCTCCATCGGCGTGGCGCTTGCGCTTGGGATTGCGATTTTTCTTTCGCGCTTTTTCGTTAAGAAAAAATGTGCGGAGCGCGGTATTTATCAATACGCGCTGGCCTTTGCCAATTCCGGCTACGTGGGCGATCCCTTGGTGCTGGCACTTTTCGGCGAGGTTGCACTTTCCTACTACAAGCTCTTCTGCCTGCCGATCACTATCACGATCTACACGTGGGGCATCAGCGTTCTTGTGCCCTCAAGCGAAGGCAAGGGCGGCAATTGGAAAAAACTGATAAATGCACCAACCGTGGCTATGCTGCTCGGCGTTTTAGCCGGCGTTAGCGGTCTCGGTGCGATTCTTCCCGCGCCGATCTATTCGGTGCTGGATTCGCTGAAGGCTTGCATGGGCCCTGTTGGTATGCTTCTTGCGGGCTTCACCGTTGCAAGATTCGATCTGATCGGAATGCTCAAAAATAAGAAGGTTTACATTGCGAGCCTTTTGCGACTGACGCTGATTCCTGCGGTGATCATTTCGATACTCTTCTGCTTCAAGACACTCTTGAATTTTGCATTTGGCTTCGGAATGGACAATTCTGTTCTCTTCCTTGCCTTCTTCGCTCTGGCCGCGCCGCTGGGGCTGAACACGGTTATTTTCCCCGAGGCTTATGGCGGTGATCCCAAGACCGGCGCGGGAATGACCTTGATCTCGCACACGCTTTGCGTTCTCACCATTCCGCTTATGCTTGCGGTTATGGTTTTGATTTTCGGAAACTTTGCAATCTAAAAAACACCAGGAGGCAGCTATGCAAAAAAGCGGCATTGTTTCTACCATAATTTTAACGCTCCTGCTTATCCTCTCGGTTCTCCTTATGCGCTCGCTGATTCCCGCAAGCATTTCGCAATCAATTGAAGATTACACCAAAGCATTCGAGGACGCGGAGATAGAAACCGAAAATGCAGGCGAGATGGGAATGATTTTCCTCCTGGTCGCAGGAACGGGGCTTTTGGCAATTATTGCGATCACGTATCTGCAGGCAATCATTCCTGCCGTGATTTCGATTTTCGGCCTGGTTCTTTCCTTGAAAAACAGGAAAAGAGACTTGCGCTTTATACGCTTTATTAACAAAGCATATGCATTTATTTTCGCATCGTTTCTTTTGATCTCAATTGCGAAGATCATCATGTTTGCAATGGGTTATTAATGCAACAATGCACACATCTATTTACATTATATGTACATTGGAGAGATTATCATGATTAAAAAGGCTTTAGATGAACTGAATATTCCTTCTCTTCTCACCTTCAAAAACGGAAAGAAGGTTACCACTCTTGAGGGTTTCGAAAGGCGCCGCGAGGAGCTGAAGGATATTTTGCAAAAGGAGATCTACGGCTACCTCCCGCCGAAGCCCGCACATCTCAAAGTGGAAGAAACCGGGGATGAGGGCGAGAGATTTTGCGCCGGATTTGCGACCTGCCGCCATCTGAAATTTCATTGCGAAATCAACGGTGAGGATGCAACCTTCCCTGTGCATCACATCATGCCGAACGGGGTTGAGAAGGCACCTGTTTTTGTTCTGATCAGCTTTGGAACGGAGCTTTTCCAGAGATACATTCCCATGGAGGAGATCGTTCAGCGCGGATATGGCCTTTGCGTTATCTTCTATCAGGACGTTGCCAAGGACAGCGCGGATTTCCGCTCCTGCATGGCAAAATATCTTTGCAAGAGCCGCCGCGCGCTGACCGCGCCCGGCAAGATCGCGATGTGGGCTTGGTCTATGATGCGCGTGATGGATTATCTTGAAACCTGCCCCAACGTGGATCTCGACCGCATTGCCGCCATTGGTCACTCTCGTCTCGGAAAGACGGCACTCTTTGCAGGCGCATTGGATGAAAGATTCCGCTACGTGATCTCCAACGATTCCGGTTGCTCCGGCGCGGCCATCTCCCGAAACAAGGAGGGCGAAAGCATTGAGCAGATCTGCAACCGATTCCCCTACTGGTTCTGCCCAAAATATCCGCGCTATGCGGGCAAGGAAAACGAGATGCCCTTTGACCAGCACTTCCTGCTCTCTTTGATTGCGCCTCGCCATCTGATGGTTGGCTCTGCAGAATCGGATCTCTGGGCAGGCCCGAAAAACGAATTTCTCGGCACGGTTGCGGCAAACGAGGCCTACGCAATGTACGGCATGAAGGGGCTTGTTTACGGCGAGGATTTCCCTGCCGCTGATACCGAGCTTGACGAGGGCGATTGCCTTTACCATTATCGCCGCGGCGAGCATTATCTCTCCCGCCTTGACTGGAAGGCCTATATGGATTTCATTGATAAGCAGAGAGTAAAAGTATAAAAAAAGAAGCATTGGCTCACGAACGGAGCCAATGCTTCTTTTTTTATATGAATCGGGCCAAATCCGCTTTTCTTGCGTTCAATATGCCAAGGAAGCGAGAAATTCCCTCCTCGTAGTTTCTTTCGCGCCAAAGCGAGCAAAATTCCTTTCGCATCTCATCCACGAAGGCGATCATTTTCGCCGCCTTTTCCGAAGAAATCCGATCTCCCATACGGAGCTTGCAAAATTCCGCCGCAAGGATCACCATATTGGAATTCAGGATGATTTCACGCTTATAATAATCGTCGATCGAAAGCTTCTTGACATCCGCTAAAATTTCATTCACATAGCGGATCACGTTGTCGAAATAGAAATTATCGCCGCAGGCCTTCAGATCGAAAAACGCGCCGTAGCTCGTTTTATCGAGATCCTGCCAAAGCGTCATGCCGCACATCGTTCCGAGGCGGACGCGCTCCGGCTCAAGAAGACTGTAATTGGCAAGGCGATGCAGATATTTTCCGACTTTTTCACCACCAAAAACAAAATGATCGAGGAAATCTGCGGAATACCGCTCAAAGCAGGTTTCCATCACGCCGCACGTTTGCTCCTCCTCGATATTCCAGAAATGCTGGCCGCCGAGGGCAATCGGCATGAGACTCCAAACAAGAAAATGCGGATGTCCCTCCTGATCCATGCTCCAATCGGTCAGCATAGCGCCCTTAGCTCCATACATTCTTCCGAGCTCCGCGCTCGTGCGGATATTATAGGCGGAAACCTCAAATCTTCCCGTCAGACTAAAATGCGTGTTGCAGGAGGGGCAAACGTAGAAGGAAACGTTTTTCTCTCTGAGATATCGGCAATGCTCTTGCATAAGGCGCTCATTTCTCACCTCATATCCCCATTCCAGCACAACGGCATCCTTTGGAATTTTCGAGAAGGAATGCGGATAATTGATGATCATATCCGACCAGAATTGCACCTTTTTTCCGTATTTTCGAGAAACATTCTCCGCCACGCGGTTTAAGTGCTCCATAAAGAGCGTATCCTTGCCGTGCTTTTTACAATATTCCTCCAACTGAAATCTTCCGAGTCCGTAGGCCTCGTCCAAACCGATATTCACGTATTCCGAGGAAAAATACGGAAGCAGTGAATCGAAGATCTTATCTACCAGACGGTTAGATTCCGGGAGCAAGGGATTGATCGTGTAGGTTCTTTCTCCGTTTTCCGAAACCTCAAGATGGCGGTATTCTTCTCTTTCAAGCCAAGCACCCATATGACCGAGGCAATTCTGATTCGGCACAAGATCAATAAAACGCGCGCGGCAATACTGCTCCAGATCCTTGATATCCTCCACCGTTAGGCACTCAAAGCCCTCCGTTACCTCGGGAAACAAGGGATATTTGAAGCAGAAATTCTCCATATAAAGCTGAAACTCATTGTATTTAAGCAGAGCCAAAATATCGATCAGCTTTTTGATCGTTTCGGGCTTTGGCACGCGGCCACGGCTAATATCCAGCATATAGGCGCGTCTTTCAAAATCGGGACGATCCTCGATCAATGCAAAATTTATCCTGCCGCCACCTCTTTTATAAAGATGATAGAGAGAGGTTACAGCGCGGAATACGCCCTCCTCGCAGGAAGATACGATTTTTATGCCATATTCTCCGATTTGCATCGTGTAGGCTTCTTTGCC
>JAZQWS010000097.1:0-2366 GCA_045632465.1 Eubacteriales bacterium | reverse complement strand
CCTCGGACATAGCGGGGGTGGAAAGACGACGCTCGCGGAGTCCATGCTATATATTTCGCGCTTAACGGATCGTCCCGGTACAATTGCAGACGGAAACACCGTTTGTGACTATGATCCGGAAGAGATAAAAAGGGGTTATTCTGTATCTGCTGCCATGGCACCCATGCTTTGGAACGGTACGAAGATCAATATTCTTGATACGCCCGGTTTTTTTGATTTTGAAGGCGAAGCCCGTCAGTGCGTTCGTGCGGCAGATGCGGCAATCATTGTGGTTGACGGTAAGGCGGGAATTGAGGTTGGCACGGAGCTTGCGTGGAAAATGGCAACTGAAGCCGGTATTCCCAAAGCATTCTTTATCAACCGTTTCGATGATCCCGACGCTCGTTTCTACAAAGCATTTGGCGCAATTCGCGAGAAGTATGGATTGACGGTTTGCCCGATTCAGATCCCGATTATTGATGGAGACACGGTTATCGGATTTGCAAATCTGGTTGAAATGTGCATTTATACGTTTGAAAAGGCGACGGGTGAATACGTTCGTAGCTCGATTACGGATAAATTCAAGGATGTTTGCGACGAATATCATAATATTCTTTTGGAAGCAATTGCGCAAACCAGCGATGAGCTGATGGATAAGTTTTTTAATGAGCAGCCGATTTCTCGTGAGGAAGCACTTGAAGCGATCCACCAGGGAATTATCAAGGGCGACATCGTTCCTGTATTCTGTGGTGCGGCAATCAAGAACTGGGGAATCAAGACCTTCCTTGATACGATTGCGGAGTCCTTCCCGAGACCGCTTGCTCGCAAGGTGGAGCATCTGGCAGATGGCTCTGAAATCGCGATTGTTCCGGAAGCACAGGATACTTCTGTCTTCATTTTCAAAACGGTTGCCGATCCTTTCGTAGGCAAAATGTCCTACTTCAAGGTCATGAATGGTGAATTGCGCAAGGATATGGCGCTTCGCAACGTTCGCACCGGTGCAAGTGAAAAATTCAATAAGATTTTTATGCTTCGCGGAAAGAAGCAGGTGGATGCCGAAGTGTTCTGCTGCGGTGATATCGGTGTGACTGCAAAGCTTGTCAGCGCAAATACGAATGATACTTTGACAACGGGCCAGGCGGACCTTATGTATGCGCCTATTGCATATCCGAAGCCCTATATGACTATGGCGATCACGCCCAGCGCAAAAGGCGATGAGGATAAAATTTCGGGTGGTATGGCTCGTCTTCTGGAAGAGGATCTCACGCTAAAGTACGAGAATAATTCCGAAACCAAGCAGTTGACAGTTTCCGGTCTTGGCGATATTCATCTGGATATCATCGTTTCAAAGTTGAAGTCTCGTTTTGGCGCATCGGTTAATTTGACTAAGCCGAAGCTTGCATATCGCGAAACTATCAAAAAGACTGTTGAGGTAGAAGGAAAGCATAAGAAGCAATCCGGCGGATCTGGACAGTACGGCCACGTTAAGATCAAGTTCTCGCCCGGAGAAGCGGAGGGGCTGACGTTTACCGAAAGTGTATTCGGTGGCGCTGTTCCGAAGAATTTCTTCCCGGCAGTAGAAGCGGGACTTCAGGAATGTATGCAGAAGGGCGTACTTGCCGGTTATCCTATGGTGCATCTCGCTGCTAATCTGTATGATGGTTCGTATCATGATGTAGACTCGAATGAAATCTCTTTCAAGCTGGCGGCCGGTATTGCGTACCGCGAAGGACTTCCCAAAGCCGCTCCCGTTCTTCTTGAGCCCGTAGGCGCATTGAAGGTTTATATCCCCGATTCTTATGTTGGCGATATCATGGGTGATCTGAATAAGCGCCGCGGAAAGGTGATGGGAATTGAGCCCGCGGAGGATGGATCGGATATGCAGGTTGTCATTGCTGAAGCACCGTTTGCCGAAATGACCGATTACGTTATTGCACTTCGTGCCGCAACGCAGGGGCGCGGAAGATTTGATTTCGAATTCATCCGTTACGATGAGGTTCCTGCAAATATGGCAGATAAGATCATCGCGGAAGCGAAGAAGGATGCATAAAGTAACTGAAATATAAATACTTTATCTGTGGCGGAGATGCATTTTTTAGTATCTCCGCCATGTTTTAAACATTTTTATGATAATTAAAGAAAAAAGTTTGAAAAAAGGCTTGACTTTCTTGAATGTTTCTGTTATAATATAGAAGTCTCTTGGAGAGATGGCCGAGTTGGTCTAAGGCGCACGACTGGAAATCGTGTAAACCCTAACCGGTTTCATGGGTTCGAATCCCATTCTCTCCGCCATAAAAGCACTTGCAAACGCAAGTGCTTTTTTTAGTACATTTGAAACAATGAAAAGGAAAAAATAATGGTTGATATTGAGTGTTGGATGGAAGCGT
>JAZQWS010000096.1:0-2520 GCA_045632465.1 Eubacteriales bacterium | reverse complement strand
CAGAAATCGCCGCAGACTTCGCCGCCTGGATGAATACATGATCGAAAAATTCAAGATCACCTTCGGTAACCGTATCACGAAGCAGATCGAATCCTATATTCCCGCTTATATCGCCTGCGGCGGTGATGAGATCGCCGCGCTCGATGATATTATTTCCAAAAAGGTTTTCCGCAAGCTCGACACGCAGAATCCCATCTACGTGCGCAACAACGTGGAGGCGCTTTCCTCCTTCCTTGACGAGCTTTTCGGCTATGACAAAATGCCCCTTTGCAAGGCTTATCTATCTAAATTCGAAAGGAGTGCGTGATCCGCTCTCCGAAAGGACTTCAAATGAACGAAATGGATTTGTATTACCGCGCTTTGCGGGATTTCTACGAATCGGTCGGCCAAAGCAAAAGTCACAATCGCTTTATCGCCACGGCGCAAAAGGCCTCCGCCACCAACGACAAGCTGGAGGCCATCCGCACAAAATGCATCATTGACGAAAAATGGGTTGCCGCCATTGAGGAATATCTTCCCTTTGTGGAAAAGGCTATTCGCGAGGATCGGCAATTTATTCGCCAGGAAGGCGACATCGTTCGTATCGAAAAAGCGAAAAAGGTATCCAAAGCCACCGTTTCGCATCTTGCGCGGCACAGCGATTTTATCACGCACTTGCCCGAGGATGAAAGCGATCCCGTTTTGCCGGATAAGCTTTATATAACCGAAAACGAGAGCAACTACGCGATCTATGAAAACCGTTTTCTTTATATGCTTCTCTGCTACACGCGCGATTTTGTGGAGCTTCGGTATTCAAAAATTTCGGAGCTTGGCAACACCTATCGCGGTGCATTGAAAATCAATAAGCATATAGAAATCGGAAAGCGCACGGTCAACTTCTCCGCCGATCTGAGCGAGGTAATAAAAAGCGATCCGCTCTCCTCGGCAGATACCAAAATCAACTCTATGATCGAGCGATTGGAGGCCATCCGCGTGCAGGTCAGTGCGCTTTTGATCACGCCTTTGATGAACGAGGTATCTAAAGCGCCGATGCTCCGCCCTCCCATCACGAGAACCAACGTTCTGCGAATGAACAACAACTTCAAAAACGCCGTTGCGCTCTACGATTATCTCGCAAACTACGTTGGCCCCGGCTACACCGTGGAGGAGATCAAAAAAAGCTTTGCTCCGTTTGAAACAAAAATGTCCGCCGAGCTTTTTGAAACGATCGCCATGCTTTCGCATCTTACGTATAAATATGGCAACGGAATCTCGAAGATGCTGGAAGAAAATTATCAAAACGAGCTTCTTTTGGAAGCACAGCGGGAAAGAGAAAGAAAACAGCGAGAGCTTGAGCTTCTCCGAAAAAGAGCACATGAAAAGAGCGGCTCTATAGAGGAATATCTTTTGGCGCTGGAGGAGCATGAAGCCCTTCTCAAAAACGAAATTGATGCATTCCGGCAAACAAACGATCGGTTGATGGCCTCCATTGAAAAGCGAGATCGGGAAATCGAGGAAAAAACCGCGCAAAACACAGAGCTTTCCGCGCAGATCCATCGCATAGAGGACGAAAAAGAAGCTTTGATTCAAAAGGCCGCAGAGGAAAAGGCCGCCTATGAAGAAAAAGAAGCACGCCTCACAAGTGACTTTGAAAAAGCCGCACAAGAAAGTCTTGCGCGCTTTAACGAAAATATCGCCAATTTAAAAACCGAACATCAAAATGAAACCAGTGTTCTCAAAGCGCAGATAGAAGAAACCAATACTCTTCTCGCATCGGGACGTGAGGCCAATCTTGCGCTCCATGCGCGGCTGCGCGCATATCAATGGAAAAACGGCGTTTCGGCCGATGAGGATCTTTCTGATCGCCAGAGCTTTCTGCAGCTGGAGGCAGAACGCGCATGGTTTCAAAAAATGTTTAAAACCACCTGGGCGCAAACAAAGAAGCGCATACGCCAAGAGGTGTTCGCCCAAGTGTTAAACGGCGAATCTATGCCGGAAGAACTTACGAATTCCGACGAAAATGACAACTTTTGTAGTCAAACCGAAAAAGAAAACGAGACTATCACAAACTAACGAAGGGGAAAGAGCATGAACAAAAAGACGTCATCCCGCATGACATTTGCTCTTATATGCGCAATCACGATAGGCATAGCCTTCATTGCCGCCGTATTCAGCTCTCAAGGCGGATTTGGCGGAAGCAACGCTCTTTTTGAGGCAGCCACAACCACGCAGATTGCCTTTATCTTATTTGCTTTAGCATTTATCATCGTCATCCCGATGATCATTCGGTATCTTTCAAAAAGCTCCAAACAGCTCAAAAGGATTGCTATCGAATTTGAAAACGAAAAGCAAGCCGCCGAGCAAAAAAGCCAAGAAGAGGCGGAAAAGCCCGCCGAGGAGCCAACGCCGGACGAGCCGAGATTTTTCATGCTGAACGAGCTGGATGCAGAAATGAAAATCCATCATCCGCCGGCATACGATTGCAAGATCACGATGGCCGAATTATGCGAGCGCTTCAGAAGCTTTGCCGCAGGAAAATTA